>CAYPTV010000145.1:0-7069 GCA_964413505.1 uncultured Bifidobacteriaceae bacterium
CGGCGATGCTCATCAAATCCTCGATGCTCGTCGGGAACATCGAGAACGCGCAGGCATATTCGCCGCTGTTCACAAGCTTCTCCAGTTCCGCCGTGCCGCGGATGCCGCCGACGAAATTTATTTTTTTGCTCGTGCGCGGATCGTCAATGCCGAACAGCGGCGCGAGAACCAGGTTTTGCAGCAGCGACACATCAAGCTGTTCAATCGCGTCCTTGCCTGCGGTCAGCTTCGGCTTGAACGTGAGCGTGTGCCAGCGACGGTTCATGAAAAGTCCCAGTTCGTGTTTGCGCGCCGGTGTTGGCAGTCCCATGCGGATGATGTTGAAAACTTCGCCCAGCCTCTTCAGCAATTCCTGCGGCGTCAGACCGTT
This sequence comes from uncultured Bifidobacteriaceae bacterium, assembly GCA_964413505.1. Taxonomy (GTDB): domain Bacteria; phylum Verrucomicrobiota; class Verrucomicrobiia; order Limisphaerales; family UBA11358; genus UBA11358. The sequence goes on from CAYPTV010000145.1 coordinate 371, forward strand.
CAAATCTTTCAGCACGCGGTTGTAGGGCAAAATCTGCATCTGGTTGTGCGGAAAAACCACGGCGAGAAATTGTCCGCTTTCACCCGCGCTCTTGCGCGATTGGAAAACCCGCGCCGCCGCCGCGCTGCGATGATGCCCATCGGCAATATACAGAAACGGAATCTGCGCGAACTGCGATTGAATGAATAAAATGTCCAGCGGATCCGAAATATTCCACGACGAATGGCGCACGCCGTCTTTCGCGGTGAAATCAATGGCGGGCGTCTCCGAAATTTTCTTCGCCACAAATTCATCCAGCGCGCCCACGGCCTTGTAAGTCAAAAAGACCGGGCCGGTCTGCGAATTCAGCGTCTCGATGTGGCGGACGCGGTCGTCTTCCTTGTCGGGCCGCGTGAACTCGTGCTTCTTGATGATGTTCGCCAGATATTCCTCGCAACTCGCCGCAGCGACGAGGCCGGTTTGCGAATGGCCGCCCATGATTTGCCGGTATAAATAAAAATCCGGCTGCGAATCCTGCTTCAGCGCGCCTTGCGAAATCAATTTCTGAAAATTCTCCGCGCCCTTCGAATAAACTTCCGGCGCGTGGATGTCGGTGTCCGGCGGCAGGTCAATTTCCGGCTTGCTGACGTGCAGGAAGCTCAGCGGATTTCCGGCGGCGAGTTCGCGCGCCTCGTCTGACGACATCACGTCGTAAGGCAGCTCGCAGATTTGCGAAGCCAGTTCAGGTTTTGGACGAAGTGCGGCAAAAGGTTTTAGTGTGGCCATAAATTCCCACGAAGATACGGGCGGAAAAGTTCCGAATCAACGCAAGACATTGACTGGCGTCGACGATTCAGAAACTTGAAAGCTAAATGCTCAAAACTCGTCAAGCAAAAGCGGGCGGAGAATTTCAATCGTCCATGCCCAAAAATCTGCCGCGCGGACCGACGCTGAAATCAAACGGCTTGCCGTTCTTCCGGCCTTGAACTTCGTAAGGCAAAACCCCCTTTTCCTTCGTGTATGATTTGTCAATGCGCAGGATTTTGCCGTCGCCGATCCGATTTTTGATCGTTTTTTGCGCGGGTTCCGGAACTTCGTCCAACGAAACCTGCTCGCTGGACAAGCTGCCGTCCATCTCCACGGTAAAACCTTTTTCGCGGCCGTCTTTGGCGGTCATTCCAACGTCAAAATTTGTCTCATCATCAAAACATTCGTCAATGCTTTCCACTTTGCCGCCGTTGAGCTGCGCGGCGATTTCCTTCTGAACAGCGTCGGGCGTTTCACTCAAATCCACTTCCGCGCTTAAAATGGTTCCGTCATCGGCAATCGTAAAAGATTTTTCCAGCCCGGTTTTGTTGGTGAACTCGACATCGTAATTGGTCTCCAGATCGTCGAGATTTTGATCAATGCTTTCCAGCGTGCCGTCGCCGACCAAGGTTTTGATCGCGCCTTGCGCGGGCGCGGGCATTTCGGCAAGCGGAACTTCCACGCTCAACAGGGTGCCGTCTTCGGCAACGCTGAAATCGCGTTCCACGTCGTTGCTCGCGATTAATCCCACGTCAAAAACCGTTTCACCGGCATCCAATGTTTTGTCAATTTCCCCCATTTTACCCCCGCCAATTTGCGCCTGGATAGTTTTTTGAACCGACGCAGGCGTTTCGGAAAGCACAACCGTCTGTGAATCGTCCCCGGCGAAGACGCCGACCGCCATCGCGCAAGAAACGAAAAGGAAGGCAGATTTTATAAAGCGCATAAATTTTGAATTAGCGTTCAATGATGACGATTTTCCGATGGTGATGGTGGTGATGATGATGCCGATGTTTGTGGTGCCTGTGATGTTTTTTGATGATTACAACCTGCGCGGCGTCCGCCACCGTCGGCACGAAAGAAGACGTGACAAAGGTTACTAAAATAAGGGCGAGGATTTTTTTCATGGTGTTTTAATTATGTTGTTTTGTTTGAACTGTCCATTCCAAAGCGATTGCACTTTGAATCATTGCACCAGCTTTGGCAGCAGCCGTTCCGCCAGTTCACCCGCGCCGTTTTCCAGCGCAGTTTTTGCCGCGATATGTTCGGCCAAATCCACGGCCACACTCGTCTGGCGATCCACGGAAATGATGTTTCCGCTCGCCACGTCGCGGGCCTTGATTTCGATCCGCGCACGGCAGCTTTTCAAATTGCCTTTGCTCATCCCAAATTCGCTGAACGCTTCGCCGGTGATTTCAACGTCCGCCCGGTTGGTGGAATTGTCATCAACCAGCGTAAAACCGCATTGCTGCAAAATGAGCGACAGTTCCGTCTGCGCCGCCGGGTCAATCACCGGTTGGGCAAAATGTTGTTCTGCGATTTTCACGGAAACCGCCGGAAGCTTTTTGCCGGCGATTTCTTTTTTGATTTCCGCAACGCGGTCTTCGTGTGAATCAACCTTGGCGACCAGCGTTTCACCTTTTTCCGCGATGTCCGCCGCGATTTTCTTTGCTAGTTGCTCGGACAAATCCGAGATGGACGCGTCCGCCGCGCCCTTGACCATCTCGCCATAAACGCGGCTCGTCTCCGTGCCGATGGTTTTGGAGACAAGGATCAATTCATCGCCCGCCTGGAACACGCGCCCGGTGACGAGCACTTTTGCGCCGGTCAACTGCCCGATTTTAGCCGCGCTGTCCGGCGCGACCGTTCCCGACAGGCTCAATTCCTGCTCCCCCAAAATTTTTTCGAGTTCAGCGCGCTCGACGATGTTGAGATTCGGCTCGGCGGACAAATTGGCGTTGACCAGCGCGGCGACTTTCCCGCCGAGGTCGCGCACGAATTCGTCCTGCGACGTAAAATCAAAGACGGCGACGGTGAGAATCTGCGGCGAACTGGTGTTTGTGGAAACGTCATGTGCGGTTGCGCGGGCAATCGCGCCCGCGACGAGCAGCAATGGAAGGATAATTGAATTTTTTATTTTCATAATTTTGGATTTTTTGTGTTGGGTTGAAATTATTTTGCCAGCAACGGTAGAACTCTTTCAGCCAGCGCGTCCACGGCATTGACCTGTGCGGACCTGCGAGCGGTTGGCGTTGTGGCGTCGTTCGCGATGCTTTCCTGGCGGTCGAAGGCGACAATGTCACCCGTCCGCCGTTCCTGAATTTTCAACTCGATGACGCAGCGGCCTGAAAACAAGCTGCCTTGTCGAGTTGCGGTGCTGGTGTCAGCCACGCCTATGATTTCCATATCTGGTTTCCGATCCGAATTGGCGTCCACCACCGTGAATCCGGCCTTCAACAAGATGTTTCCAAATTCACCTTCCGCCGTAACAGTGTGTCCCCTTCCATTCGGGCTGAGAATGTTGACGGACACGCTTGGACGATTTGTGCCGCTGATGCTTTTGATGATTTGCTCCAAATGTTCCTCGCTGGTTTCCTGCGACGCCGCAATGAGATTGGTCGTCTGGTCACTGATGGTCTGCGCGATTTTGTGGCTCAAATCAGAAGTTAGTGCCGACAAATTATCCTCCGCGCCTTCAACTTTGTCTGCGAACAAACGACCAGTCTCCGTTCCGATGATGTCGGCAACGATGACCAGATGATTATCCCCGGTCTTGATTACTTGTCCGGCGACCAAAACTTTTGCGCCAGTGATCTGCCCGATTTTTGCCGCCGCATCCGAACTCACCATTCCCGAAATGCCAAACGCCTGCTCGTTCAAAGCCTTGTCCAGCTCCGCGCGTTCCAACATTACCAGGTTCGTTTCGGTCGCCAGATTGGCCGTGACCAGCGCGGTTACGTTTCTACCGTAAGTCCAAATATCGCCGACAGCCTTGAAATCATATACAGCCACGGTGAGTGGAGATTGAGGCTGATCCGCTGCGGCGGCAATCATCGTTAGCGTTGCAAACAACAGGATGGCCAGTTTTATTTTCATGATTTATTTGGATTTAATTTTTACTTTGACAACAGCGGCATGATTTTTTCCGCCAATTGTTCCGCTGCCTGGACTTGGGCACCGTGGTCGGCGCTGGAGCGGTTGGAATCGGAAGCGGAAGATTCCTGGTGTTCCAGCGTGATGATGTTGCCGGTCCGGCGATCCTGAACTTTTAATTCCACGTTGCAGCGAAAAGAATACAACGCGCCAGTTCTGCCGCCCGCCCGCATATCTTCGATGCCGGTGATTTCGATGTCTGGTTTGCGGTCAGACTCATCGTCCACGACGGGGAAACCGGCCTTCAACAAGTCCATTCCCAGTTCCGTTTCCGTCGGCGCACTATGTCCGCGCGAGCCGGTTGTTGAATAAAAAATCTTTATGGAAACACTGGGACGATTCGTGCCGGTGAGATTATTAACCGCGCGATCCAAACTATCGCTTAAACTGATGACTGGCGGCGCAATTAAATTTGTGGCCTGCATTGAAATGGTGCGCGCAATTTTACCGCTTAAATCCGTCGTCAAATCCCCCAGATTGTCTGATGCGCCCTGCACTTTGTCGGCAAACAACCTGCCTGTTTCCGTGCCGATGATGTCCGCAACGATGATGAGATTGTTTCCGGTGTTGATCACCTGTCCAGTGACCAAAATTTTCGCGCCTGTGATCGCCCCGATTTTTGCCGCCGCATCCGCGCTGACCAAACCGGAAACGCCAAATGCCTGCTCGCTCAACGCCTTGTTCAATTCCGCGCGCTCAACCAGAACCAAATTGGTTTCCATCGCCAGGTTTGCCGTGACCAGCGCAGTGACGTTTGGCCCGACATCACGCGCCGTTTCCCGGCGTGCATTCCACAAGGACGCGTTCCAATTGGTCACTTTTTGTCCCAAATCCATTTCGCTTGTGGCCGTGAAATCATAGACCGCCACGGTGAGCGCAGATTGCGGCACGTCAGCGCGAGCCATCACGACGGCCAGCAACAGGGACGGAATATACGGAATTTTCATCTTCATAATTTCACCTTTTGCTTTTTGATTTTGTCTATCTGACAAATCATCACCGCAAATCCTTTGAAATTTCTTCCGGCGGCGACAAGCCAGGCAAAACCGGCGGTTGCGGATTCAACGCCAATTGGCAGAAATAAATCAAGTTCAGTTGCGCTTGCGGATTGTCCAGCAAGTCAGAAACCAAATCCGGCTGCACGACCACGACGTCAGTCTGATTTTTTTGCACGCAATAAAATGACGGCAAAAGTTTGTCCGGCTTTTCCTGCGGCGGCTGAATCCAGACCACCGCCACATTTTTTTTGGCGAGCGTCTGAACCTGTTCTACCAGACCGTCCGGCACCTGCGCCCGCGATTGAAATGGGCCGATGACGGCGAGCTGCCCCGAAAAATCGTCCAGCCCGGTTTCCGCCAGATCCGCAAATTTTATCCCCTGCGCCTTCAGCAATGGCTTGAGCCGGTCGCCCGGATCGAACACGCCGAAATTGGTCTCGCTCAAAAAGGATTTCAAAGTTTGAAGAAGATTCGTCGGATAAACTAAAACCGGCGTCACTCCGAGGACATTCGTGTCCACGAGCCACTGGACCAGATACTTCGTCTTCGCCTTCACGGCGGGAAAATCCAGCGCGGCGGATTCCAAAACCGTCTCGCCCGCCGGAACCTGGATTTGCCTCCACGGATTTTCCGAAAGCAAAACCGCCGTGGCCGAACTGGTCTGATAAATGCGCGTGCGGACTTCGCGGTTGAAATTTTGTCCACCGGAATTGTGAAGCGTGATTGAAATGTTTCGCGCATCGCCGGCGAACACACACTGCGCCTCCCTGTTGGTGATCGGTTCCAACTGTCCGTAAGCCACGATCGGTGCCGCGCCGGCGAGCGCAAAAAAAATCAAGCCCAGCAATAGCGAGAACCGCCATATCAGGGCGGCGCGCTTCGGAAAGTTTGCCATTATTATATTTGCCGGGTTCATTGTCTTACTGTTTCAAACAAATACGACAATCGGCGGCGGCGAATCCTTTGAAATAACGGCATAAACTCCATGTCCATTCATGGCTGTGCGCCTCTCGTTTTGATGTCATCATCGTCCGCAAAAGTCACGAGCCACAGCCCGCGTCCGTCGCCGATGAGCGCTTGATCAGAACCGATCAACTGAAAACATTCCGCCGGGATAAAGTCTTTGTCATCCACGCGCAGTGGTGGTAGGTCTTGCTTGCTGCCCGTGTCCATCGAAACGCGGCTGAAACTCATATCCCCAACCCTGCCGGAGTTCCAAACCCAGCCGTCATGCACAAAAAAGATGCCGGAGCGCAAGTCTCCTGGAGAATGATCCAGCAGCGGGGCGTAATGCAGCGCTGGATTCACTTTCATTCCACGACTCTGCACCATGCTTTCCATGCCTTCTTCAAGTCCGATGGCGTAACATTTGCCATAGAGGAGCGTGGATTTGTCCGTTGTTATGTCGAACAATGCCGCTCCTTGATATCCCGCAAACGCGATTTGCGTGTCTTTGACACGGCGAACCCGCCACAAATTATTAATCGGCGCGTTGGGATGGCGTGGGAGTATTGCTTTAAATTCGCGGGATGCAGGATTGTAAGACCAAATTCCGGCGCGCGCTTTTGCACAAATCATCGGGAAAACATCGGTCTTGGTTTGTTGCGCCAGCCCCAAATCGCTCCACCAATCTCCGCCGCAACCGCCTTGGTCTGCCAGAAAAACAATCCGGTGTTTTGATTCATCCGCCACGATGATGGAAATTCCCAGCGGCGAACCGTTGTCGAATGGCGAAAGCTGTTCGCGGCGGCGCGCGGAGCAA
>CAYPTV010000146.1:0-2296 GCA_964413505.1 uncultured Bifidobacteriaceae bacterium
CCGCCCAGGTGCAGCCACATCCCGAATTCGTCGAACGTCAAGCCCATCGCCACGCCATATATTAACGCCGTGATTTCCGCCGACTTGCCCACCGGACGCCGGAACACGCTGTAACCGCAAACCGACGCCAGCAGGAATATCCCGTAGTTGAGATGATGCACATGCGTCCCGTGCAGGAAGAAATAAAAGTTCGGCATCAGGTCCGACATGATGAGGAAGACGCAGACCCGCGACAGCACGAACGTCACCACGAAGCCGAACAGCGTGCGGCGCGCCAGCCTGTGCGCCGTCTCGCGCGGGATGGAATGTCCTGAGTTCAACGCCGGCCATTTAGACACGAACCGGATGGATTGTCACGAATTCACGAAGCCACCAGGTCTGGCCACGTATGGCGGCTTGCGCCGTATGACAGTCTGCAAACACATTTGCAGACGCCTTTTTCCCGAGCGTGGCGCTGGTGTTGACGATGCTTGCAGGCCGGGATCTCTTTGTGCAATTCTCCAGCAAATCCCGGAACGGTGACGCCGTGTTTTGCAATTAGAACGTCCGGCAACTCCTCGTCCGTCCCGTGAAGCCTGCATAACTCCGCCTAATTCATTAAATAATCAAAAGAGATTTGTGCGAACCCATGTCCTGATATAAATTTACAACGCGCCTCCTGTTTCGGAGGCCGTCTGAACGTCACAGGCAATAAAACTCAGATCGAACCGGCTGAATGACCATGACGTTTGTTCAGCCATGTCATAATCCAGAATGAAAACACCATTGCCAAAGCTCCTGGCCTGCCTTGCCGCGTTTGGCATTGTCACATCCGCCTACAGCCTCACCATCGTGCCCACGTTCGACGCTTCGATCACGAGCGACCCCCACGGTTCGGCCATGACGAATGCCATCTATGCCGCCATCCAGGTTTTTCAGACCAAGCTCACGGACAGCGGGACGGTGAAAATTCATTTCACGAACGACCCCAACGTCGGTCTTGGTGCAAGCCTGACTTGGGGAAACAATTATACCTACTCCGCATACCTGTCCGCCCTTAGAAGCCGCGCCACGAGTCTCAATGACACCAACGGCCTGAGCAAGATCCCAAACAGCAGCACGGATCCCCTGATTGGCGGCAGCCAAATCTACATGACCTTGGCCCTCGCCAGACGCATGGGCTTGGATTCGCAATATGGCCCCGATGGCTTGGATTCCACCATCAGCCTGAACATGACGCTCATGAACTTCTCCCGTCCGCCAATTGATCCCAATAAATACGACATCGCGCAGGTGTCGGAACACGAGATTGACGAAGTCTTGGGGACATCCAGCGATCTTTCCTCTGGAAGTCCCATCAGCCCGATTGATTTGTTCCGTTACACCACCAACCTCGCCCGCACCTACACGACGAGCGGCGACAACGCCTATTTTTCCGTGGATGGAACCAACCTGCTGGCGCGGTTCAACATGGACCCCGACGGTGATTATGCCGACTGGTGGAGCATCAACGACCTTTGGGCGCCGCCCGGCCAGACGCCTGTATCACAGGTTCAGGACGCCTTCAGCCTGCCCGGCAACGCCCTGGATTTGGGCCCCAACGAACTGGCCATGCTCGACGTCATTGGCTGGACGCTGGCGACCACCACCGCCTCGGTGCCGAAGCTCACCATTGTCCACAGCGGTGCGAACCAGTTCACCTTCTCATGGACGAACACCGCCACCGGCTATGTCCTGGAGGAAAACACAAATCTTGTTACCGGCTCCTGGACATATTCAACCACCGGCTCCACCAATCCGGCGGTTATCGTCAGCACCACCGGCCAGAAATTCTACCGCCTCTACAAACCGGGTTCGTTGTCGGAGCAGCCGGCATCTGAAGCCCCCGCAAGCCAGATTTCATCCGACCCCGCCACGTTGCAACGTCACCTGCACGTCACCCATCCGGCCGCTCCCTGACCGGATTGTAAAATCAACTTTTGATTCCCAAGGTTTTGCGGCGCTCTGACGAGATGCTGCTACGTTTGGCGGATGGGTTTTGGAGTCTCGAATGGTCGCGCCACGGTTCGTGGCGCAGGCAGGGGTGTCTTGTCCCCAAAAACCGGCTTTTCCACGGCGCAATCTCAAATCCATCCGCTTTTATCCGGCCGGCTTCCGGCAGCCTTTTCAGCCAACTTTGCAACCTTTCGCGACGGTCGGCTAACCTCCCGCAACAGTTGCGGAGGCTCCCGCAGCCTTCGCCGAAGCTCCAGCGACGCTTGCCGAAGCTCCCAGAACAATTGCGGAGGCTCCCGGAACGTTCGCCGGAGCTCCCGGA
>CAYPTV010000146.1:2396-7050 GCA_964413505.1 uncultured Bifidobacteriaceae bacterium
CGAAGCTCCCAGAACAATTGCGGAGGCTCCCGGAACGTTCGCCGGAGCTCCCGGAATGGTTCCCGGAGCTTAGCCAACACCCGCCGGAATCTCCCTTTTGCCTGCCGTTTATTGCAAAAAACACTGAAAACCAACGGCTTGCAAAGCTAGACACCAAAAAATGAGCAAATTCAACTAAAAATTAAACCATTAAACATATGTCAAACGACGACATACCTCCTCCCGTTCCACGGCAGAAGGAGTTCGAGACGGGGAAAAATGAATTGCATTTTGAGCGGGAGGCGGCACAATCTGTCTCTATTCTTGATTTATGAAATTAAAATTTCTTGCGGCGGTTTTTTCTTTGACGACGGCGGCGGCGCTGTTTGCGGACGACGGGACGGGCGTGACGAACGGGCTGGCCGATGACAAGTCGCGCCTGAGCTATGCCATCGGCATGATGTTCGCCTCGCGCTGGAAGGAGCAGGGCGTGGACGTGGACAACAATCTGGTGCTGCGGGGCCTCAATGATATGCAGGCCGGCAAGCCGACCCTGATGTCGGAGCAGGAGGAGCATGACATCATCACCAAGTTTCAATCGGAGCTGGCCAACAAGGCGCAGCAGTTGCGGGAGGAAATGACGACGAGGAACAAGGCGGAGGGCGAGATGTTTCTGGCGCAGAACAAAACCCAGCCGGGCGTGGTGACGCTGCCGGACGGGTTGCAATACAAGGTCATCACGGATGGCACCGGCGAAACGCCCTTGCCGACGGACACGGTGACGGTGAAATATAGCGGCAAATTTCTCAACGGCACGGAGTTTGACAGTTCCGCCAAGCACGGCGGCACCGCGCAGTTTCCGGTGAGCCACGTCATCCGCGGCTGGACGGAGGCGCTCACGCAAATGAAGGTCGGCTCCAAATGGCAGGTGTTCATCCCGTCCGACCTGGCCTACGGGCCTTCGGGTTACGGCGGACGGATTGAGCCGAACATGACGCTGATTTTTGAAGTGGAGCTTCTTTCCATCCAGCATCCGCAGGCGCAGGCCATGCCGCCGCCCGCGCCCATCCAGCCGCTCACCAGCGACATCATCAAGGTGCAGGGGACCAATGTGGAATTCCTCAAGCCCGAGGATGTGCAGAAGCTTCAGGCGCAGCAGGCCAAATAAGCGCGGGCGGTTGAACATTTGGGGCGGTGCGTTGTCCATTTCCCCGGAGCCAGATGAATTATGAAATGTTTTTCAAAGGCAATTTTCGGAGTTTGGGCCGCGATGCTTGGCGCGATAGCGGTGCTGGTTCTGTGCCATGTCAAATCCTGGGGCAAGGATGCCGGGCCGGTGATCAACGTGGAGACCACGCCGGTCAACCGCTCCGCCAGCCCCGCCGCGAGCTTTGCGCCCATCGTCAAGAAGGCCGGGCCGAGCGTGGTGAACATTTATTCCACGCGCATCGTCCAGGAACGATACAGGCGCTATTTCAACGACCCGGTTTTCCAGCAATTCCAGCAATATTTCGGCGACCAGATTCCCGGTGACACGGGCGTGCGGACGCAGAAGGAGCTGGGGTTCGGTTCCGGCGTCATTGTGGCACCGAACGGCTACATCCTGACGGCCAACCACGTCGTGGCCGGCATGACCGAGATCAAGGTGGCCATAGCGAACGACAAAAAGGAATACATCGCCACGGTCGTCGGCACCGATCCTGAAACGGACGTGGCCGTGCTGAAGATTGACGCGAAGGATTTACCCGCCATCACGCTTGGCGACAGCGACCAGTTGGAGGTGGGCGACATCGTGCTGGCCATCGGCAATCCGTTTGGCATCGCGCGTCAGGCCGGGCAGACGACGTCGGTGACGATGGGCATCATCAGCGCGCTGGGGCGGAGCGATTTGGATTTTGGCGGTGAAGGAAGCCATATCCAGGATTTCATCCAGACGGACGCCGCGATCAACCCCGGCAATTCCGGCGGCGCGCTCGTGGACGCGGAGGGCCGGCTCATCGGCATCAACACCGCCATCAAGAGCAGCAGCGACGGCAGCGAAGGCATCGGTTTCGCCGTGCCCATCAACATGGCTCGCGGCGTCATGGAGCGCATCATCAGCGGCGGCAAGGTCACGCGCGCGGCCATCGGCGTCTTCCTACAGGACCTCGACGCCGGGCTTGTGAATTATTTCAGCCTGTCCGACCAGAACGGCGCGCTGGTGGATGACGTGATAGCCGGATCATCCGCCGAAAAAGCCGGCATCCAGTCCGGCGACGTGATCGTGGCGTTCAACGGCAAGGACGTGACCGATGCGCACAACCTGATACTGGCGGTTTCCGACTGCCTGCCGGGAAGCCAGGCCACGTTGAAACTCATCCGCAATGGAAAAGAAAAAACAATCAACGTCACGCTGGGCCAGAAAGCGGAGCCGGTCGTGCAGAACGAAAATGTCCAGACCACCCCGAAACCGGCCAGTTCAAAAACCGACGCGCTCGACGGCGTCGGAGTTTCGGACATTGATGGTGAAGCGAGGCAATATTTGAGGATTCCCTACGCCACCCATGGCGCGCTGGTCACGGATGTGACCGGAGAATCAAATGCAGCGGAAGCCGGATTGCAGCGAGGCGATGTCATCGAGGAAATCAACCACCAGGCCGTGTCCAACGCCGAAGGAGCCATCAAGGTTTGCAAGCAGGCGAAGGGCGACTGGATTTTCCTCAAGGTCTGGCAGCGCGGCGGCAGACTCGGCAACACCCGCTATTTGAGCGTGAGCAACATTCATTGACCGCCGGACCGGTCCGCGTCCCGCGTGAAACCTGAAATCGCGAATTGCATTTCAAGTTTCACGTTCTACTTTGTCCAACAATGCAACGGTTGAACGATTCAACGATTTAACAAATTCATGCCCGTCCAATACAAAGATTATTACGAAAGCCTCGGCGTGCCGCGCAGCGCGACCGCCGACGAGATCAAGAAATCCTTCCGCAAGCTCGCGCGCCAGCATCATCCCGACGTCGCCAAGGACAAGAAAAAGTCCGAGGAGAAATTCAAGGAGATCAACGAGGCCTACGAGGTCCTGTCCGACGCGGACAAGCGCAAGAAATACGACGAGCTTGGCGCGAACTGGAAATCCGGCGCGGAATTTCGCCCGCCGCCCGGCCACGGCGGATTCCCCGGCGGACAGCCGTTTCGCGGCGGACGCCCGGCCGGCAACGGCGTTGAATTTGAATTCGACGGCACCGGCTTCAGCGATTTCTTCGAGCAGTTGTTCGGCGGCGCGCGGCGCGGTGCGGGTGGATTTGGCCGGGGCGGGAGCATGGGCGGCCAGCAGTTCGCCGAGCGCGGCAGCGACATTGAAGGCGACATCATGGTCACGCTTGAAGAGGCGGCGCACGGTTCGGTGCGCGAGGTCAGCGTGCGGCACAATGTCGGAGGCGCCATCAAGACCGAGACGCATCAGGTGAAAATTCCCCCGGGCGTGACCGAAGGGCAAAGACTGCGCCTTGCGGGCCGCGGCGAACACGGTTCGGGCGGCGGTGCGGCGGGCGATTTGTATCTGCGCGTGCGTCTCGCCAAGCATCCTGACTTCGATGTCGAGGATCACAATCTGATTTACGAGGTCGAGCTTGCGCCGTGGGAGGCCGCGCTCGGCGCGGAGATTTCCGTTCCGACGCTTGGATCCCGCGTGAAGATCAAGGTCGCACCCGGAACACAAAGCGGACAGAAGCTGCGCGTGCGCGGACGCGGCCTGCCGCCGTCCGGTGATTTGATTGTCGTCACGAAAATTGTCGTTCCGGCAATAATATCCGACGCGGAGAAAAAATTGTGGGAACTGATCAAGCGTGAATCCAAGTTTAACCCGCGCGATTGACGGCAGCCGCGCCGGCTTGAGACAAATTGGGTGACATTTCAGCCCGGAATCTTTACGCTGTCGCGCAAATGAAAGGCATCATCCTCGCCGGTGGCGCCGGCTCCCGGCTTTATCCGCTCACACTCGTGGCGAGCAAACAGCTCCAGCCGGTGTTCGACAAGCCGATGGTTTATTATCCGCTGACGACGCTCATCGAGGGCGGCATCCGCGAAATCTGTCTCATCTCGACTCCCCACGATCTGCCCCGGTTCCAGCAACTGCTCGGCGACGGCTCGCGCTTCGGGGTGACGATTGATTATCGTGAGCAGGCCAAGCCAGCGGGCATCGCGCAGGCGTTCCTCATCGCGGAAAGTTTCATCGGCAAGGACAACGTGACGCTGATCCTCGGCGACAACATCTTTTACGGAGGCGACTCGTTCTACAAGGCGTTCGCGGAGTTCAAGAGCGGCGAGACGATTTACGGTTATCACGTCAACGACCCGGAACGTTACGGCGTGGTGGAGTTCGACTCGAACGGCAAGGCAGTTTCCATCGAGGAGAAGCCCAAGTTGCCGAAAAGCAATTACGCCGTGCCGGGATTGTATATCTGCGACAACACGGTGGTGGACATCGCGAAGAATCTGAAGCCGTCGGCGCGCGGCGAACTGGAGATCACGGCGGTGAACGTGGAGTTTCTCAAGCGCGGGCAGTTGCGCGTGCAGCGGCTGGCGCGCGGGTTCGCGTGGCTGGACGCCGGCACCAGCAGCAGCCTGCACGAGGCGAGCGCGTATGTGCAGACGATTGAGAAGCGCGCCGGCATCAAGATTGGCTGCCCCGAAGAGG
>CAYPTV010000147.1:0-7036 GCA_964413505.1 uncultured Bifidobacteriaceae bacterium
TGTATGACGCCTACACGCGCATCTTCGCGCGCTGCGGGCTGAAGGCGTTTCCGGTGGAGGCTGACACCGGCGTCATCGGCGGGAATTATTCGCACGAATTCATGGTGCCCGCCGAGACTGGCGAGAACGAAGTCGCCTTCTGCGAAGCCTGCGGCTACGCGGCGAACATCGAAAAAGCCACCAGCGGCATTCCCAAAACCGCCGCGCGCGACATCGGGCCCGCCATCGAGAAGTTTGCCACGCCCGGCGTCGTGACAATTGAAGCCTTAAGCAAGGAGCCTTACAAAGTTCCCGCCAATCGGCAGATCAAAACCTTGATTTACATCGCCGACAGCAAACCGATCATCATTTTGATTCGCGGTGATGACCAGTTGAACGAAACCAAGTTGCTGGCCAAGACCGGTGCGGTTGCGGCGCGTCCGGCCACTGTTGAAGAAATTGTCCCGCTGCTCGGTGCACATCCGGGCAGCTTAGGTGCGGTAACAAAAGTGCCAATTTTAGCTGCAACTGGAGAAATTAAGCTGTTGGCTGATGAGCGTTTGCAAGGTGCGAATGACATGACCACCGGTGCCAATGAAGATGGCTTCCATTTTCGCAATGTTTCGATTGAACGTGACATTGCAGGCGGCACAAAAATCATTCAATGGCTTGACCTGCGCACCGTCAACGCCGGCGAGCCGTGCGTGAAGTGCGCCAAGCCGTTGACGATTCGCCGCGCGATTGAAGTCGGCCACGTCTTCAAGCTCGGCACCAAATACAGCGAGAAGCTGAACGCCACCTTTCTGGACACCGACGGCTCGCGCAAGCCGGCGGTCATGGGCTGCTACGGCATCGGCGTCACGCGCACGTTGCAGGCCATCATCGAGCAGGGGAACGACAAGGACGGCGTCATCTGGCCGTTGAGCGTCGCGCCTTACACCGTTTGCATCACGCCGCTGGCCGTCGCGCCCGAGGGCGAAGTGATGAAGCTGGCGGAAAAGTTTTATGCGGAACTCACCGCGCAGGGCGTGGACGTGATTCTGGACGACCGCGACGAGCGGCCCGGTGTGAAGTTCAAGGACTCCGAACTGGTCGGCTTTCCCATCCGCATCGGCATCGGCGAGAAATCGCTGGCCAAGGGCGAGGTCGAGATCAAGCCGCGCAACGGCGCGCTGCAATCCGTCAAAAAGGAAGCTGCAATCGAGGCCGTGATGAAGCTGCTGGACGCCAGCCCGGTAAAATAAGAAAGCCGGAACGATTTTTGCCCCGGCTGTTATTCATTTGCGACTGGGAGGCGAAGGTTTTTGTGTTCTTTGCGGTTAATTTTTGATTCTTGGATCTCTACGGTGAACTCCATAAATGTGCAACATCTTATTTGTGGGATTATGTCTTTGACAAACTTTTCGGGTGGTAGGGACGCCGCGGCGTCCCCGTCCGGCAGGACGGAACGAACGTGATAATCGGTTGACGAATGACATGGACGGTGACGGCATAAGCAACTATGCGAAATTTTCGTCTATCACACCAATCCGACGAACGCTTATACGGCTGGCGACGGCATTCCAGACGGCTGGAAAATTGAGTATGGCCTGAATCCGTTGATTGCTGACGCCAACAACATGGCTGGTTTTGATGGCGTGACATATTTGCAGATCGCATCAATACGACCTCACACACACAAATCAACTTAATCCGAACACACCTTTTGCCGTTGGATCGGGATTATTTGATCGCGTCGCCATTGCAACAAAAGAACTCAACGCTTGATCCAAGTCTCAAACTTGCTGACCTCGCCACAAAATTGCCTGCTGATCGGATTCAAGTGGGCATCACGCACGAGGCGCTGGCAATTCCGAGCAAGCGCGAGCCGAATGATTTCCCTATCGCACTAAATGCCGCATCACGGGCTAAACTTGACTATCTCGCGGTCGGGCATTCAATATCAGTCCGGTTACATGGTGCTGCAAGTTCTCAAAAAGTTACCTGGCACTTTCACTGTTTACCCACAACAAAAGCAGGTTTATGCAGCGAAAGATCTGAAGATAAAAAGTTCAATTCCTCGGGAAATGCTTCGCGAGAAGTTCACCGGCTTTTCTGATCCCGTGAATGATGCCTTCGTTAAATTCTGATTTACGGAAATATTCCGTCATTGCTTTGGCAAGTTACTGCCAAAAAATATCGCCGCACTTTGCATGGACGCCTTCATCGCCAATGACGGCGAATTTGTGGCCGCGACCTCAAAACAGCCAAAAGCTTCAAACTTCAAGCCGCAGCTTGCGTTACCTTATAGTAACGATGGCATGAAAATGGAGGCTTCGCCGGTTACATGACGCACAAAAGACTTAAAATGAACAAGTTGTGCAAGTGGCAAAATGTCATCAAACCGATGTCGCATGTCCTAAAGCATGAAGTAAATTCGCGGCCCGTGCGATAGTCTCTCCCTCGACAAACCTTTAAGTGGGTAAAGAAACAACTCAATCACTCTAAAAAACAAACAAAAATGAAAAACAATCTATACAAGGCGGCCTTGCTGGCGGCCCTCGGACTGGTGGGCATTACCACGGCTCAGGCGAGCAACAGCGATTTTTTGCTCGGATTCAATGATGCGGCCGGACCTAATTCGGCACAAAATGACTACGTCATTGATTTGGGATCGGTCTCTGACGTTTATAACGCCGCCGCATCCAATGGCGGAACCGTCAACCTTTGGACCGGCTCCATCGGAGCTTTATTCACCACCGCGTTTTCAGCTGATGGAAACTATGACAACAATGTGGCCGTTGGACTTGTTGAAGGCAATACCCCCGCTTCTGGCACCCAGTTTTTGTATCAGACGATCAATGGCAATCCGTCAACCCCCGCGACAATTTCTGCGTCGGAGTTGCTTAACAGCGCCGCCTATGCCCAAGGGATCTCGGTTGGTGAGTCCGCATCCGGTGCTGTAGGCACATGGTCATACCAAGTTGCGCCATCTCCAATCTCCCTGGGACTCGTCGCGGCCAATGGCGATACCGTTGCAGCCAGCACGGCACAGCCCCTCTCATATCTCAGTTCCGGCTCGGTGACCGAAACGTTGTATGAAAACACGTTGTCTGGTTCTGGCCGGGGAGCGACCATTGGTGGTTGGACTGAAGTTGGTTCAATTACAGTCAACCCGGATGCCGACATCATTGACGTCACGATAGTTCCGGAACCGTCCACCTATGCCATTCTGTCACTGGGCGGATTGCTGGTTCTGTCGTTCCGCCACCGCATTAACCGCATCAATGCCTGATTCATCGTTCCTCCAAACAAAAAAACCAAAAAAAGCAAAACTCAAAATAGAAAAAATATGAAAATCAATAAGTTCACGTCTGCGCTGATTGCCTTGGGAGTCGTCTCCGTGGGCAGCCTCGCCCAAGCCAATACAACCATCTATCTGACAGGCTCCACGGCGGCCCGTGCAGTCATTTATGCCGCCGCGACGACAGCGGGACAGATATTCACCGCCGGTGCTACAACGATATACGGCGCTAACAATAATGGTAATAATACGATTTGCTATGAAGGCAACATCTCCGGAGTCGGCATTGTTGATCTGGACTGCAGTTTCACGGGTTCCGAAGCCGGCATTGCGTCGGTGGCCGGTCAAACCCTCACACAAAATGTGAATGGTGGAACCTATGCCCTCCCGGGTGTCCCGCCCTCGTTTCTGAATCCAAATAACACCTTCGCCACAACCAACACCCTGCAACAAATAACCGGTTCGTCAACTGTATACCCTGACCTCAGCATGGCGGACACCTCCCAGGCGGTTTCGCAGACCCCGAAGTCGTTGTATAACCTCGTTGATTACGGCGTTGTCGGAATTATTCCGTTCACGTTCGAGAAGGGCTATGAAGCCTCACCCGACACGGCTTGGAGCCATTTCCACAACGTGACCACTGCGGCGTTCAACCAGAATCTCTCGTCTGGAGACATCTACAATGCCAACAACTACACTGGCGTCGCCGCTGATGCCAGCGATGGCGTGGCCATTGTCGGTCGTAATCTGGGTTCTGGCACTCGTGTCAACACCCTGCTTAACGCCCAGTATGGCATTACCACCCCGGTCAAGCAGCAAGCGTTCTACTCTTCCTACCCGTCAGGAACTCCGGGTGTATTGACGTTCAACGGAACTTATACCTCCCCCGGCAATGGCGTTGCTCCAACATCCTATGGCAACGACGGTTTCGACGGCGGCAGCAGCGTGCAAAAGGAACTGAATGTTGACGGCTCTGTTTGTGGTGACGTGGTGATTGGTTATCTTGGCGTCAGCGACGCCCAGAATGCGGTAAATCCAGCGAAAGCCGGTAATGGCCAAGTGGCAACCGCCTTGACCTTTAATGGCGTGTATGAATCCGACATCGGGGTCATCAACGGCACCTATACGTTCTGGGGTCAGGAACACCTGTTGGGTCAGGTCAACCAGTCTTCCACAAGTCCAGCCGGCTATACGGCTGCGGCCATTGTGTCCGGTATTGCCGCCCAGTTGACCAGTTCTCATGCAGGCACGGCGACGGGTGATTTTTCCACCAGTCCGCTGACACAGAGTGTCGTCATCCCGACGTCATTGATGCAGGTTCACCGCTCTACTGACGTTGGTTTCCCGGCTCAGGGCAATCACTGATCTTGAGTTGGTTTGGATCACAGGGCCGGTGCGGATATCATTCCGCACTGGCCTTTTAGTTTGTCAGTGGCAAAATTAAACTTGATGAAAACGGTGCTGAAAATTTCCCTGCTGTTGAACCTCGGCCTGTCCGCCTGCCTCATTGTCATTCTGGAAAAACATCAGGATAAAGTAACGGGTGCTCCGCCACAGGTCATCACAACTTCCGCATCGTCCGTAGTCACTTCGAAACCTGTAGCCCTGACAAGACAATCCCCAAAACCATTTCATTGGAGCCAGCTTGAATCAACCAACGATTACGGGGTTTATGTGGCCAACCTGCGGGCCATCGGCTGTCCTGAACCGACCGTTCAGGACATTGTCAGGGGCGACGCCTGGCGGGGGTTTTCCTTCCAACGCAAACAACTGGGTCTGGATGGATCCGGCAACGGCAAATGGTCGCGGGTGCAGGAGGCGCAAACGGTGGCCAGCCTGCTGGGAGAACAAATGCCGGTTGTTGAAACTGCCGTGCCAGCCCAAAGTTCAGAGAAACGGACACAGCCGATGACTGGAGCTACGGTTGCCGAATCCACCCCTGTTGTGGCGCAACCCTCCGGGCAACCCTCTGAAGTTCCCACCGGGAGGGCGAGCCAAAGCCAGGCAGCTTATCAGGAAGCCACCTATGTCCCTTCATATCCGCTGGTGTTTCAAAACATGAATACGGATGCCATTGGATTGAACGACAGCCAGAAGGCGGCCATCCAGCGATTGCAGCAGCAATTCGTGAAGGACATTGGCGGTTTGAACCAGGATCCCAACAATCCGGCTTATCTGGCAAAATGGCAGCAGGCTCAATCTCAAAGTGACGCGATGTTGGAGTATCAGATAGGATATAACCTTTATATGCAATACTGGTTGGCCCAATACCAACAGTCGCTGGCAAGCCAGAAGACTTCGCCCCAATAATGCCACAGATTACTCTCCTCTGCTGAAGGCAACGCCAGAGCGGATGTCTGTGGATAAAGGAGGTTGTGACCAAAAATAATCAAAAAATGGTTACTTATCCGTTGAAGACCGCGCGAAACCGGACTGAAATCACGGCTGGATTTTGCCCGGATGGGGATGGAAATCCAAGACCATCTGTTCCGCCTCGGCCTGCTGTTTTGGAGAAAGCAGCGGACGGGTTTGAAAATTGGCAAGGCCTGCAACGCCAAGACTGTTTCCCTTGCCGGCGCTCAACTTGAACCACTTGTAGGCCTGCACCAGATCGAACTGAACACCCCGTCCGTCAAAGTAGAGCTGGCCCAGATTTGCCTGACCCTGATCGTCCCCCTGCTCGGCGGCCGCGCGATACCATCGGGCCGCCTCCTTGAAATCCGGCATCATGCCAAAGCCGTGTTCACAGGCCACACCCAGATTATTCATGGCACCGGCGGAACCCTGTGCCGCCGCACTGCGCAACCACTTTAAGGCCTCTCCATAGTTCAAATAGTTTGTGCCATGCTGTGCCGTGGGAATCAGGTGTAATTCTCCGAGTCTCGCCTCCGCATCCACCTGATCCTGCCCGGCGGCCTTGAGCCACCATTGGATGGCTTCATCCATGTCATTGGGCACCCCGCGTCCGGCGGCATAAAATCCCCCCATCGCAAATTGTGCCAGCGCGTTCCCTTGGTCGGCGGCCTTCCGATACCACTGCACCGCTGTTGTCACGTTTCTTGGGACGCCAATGCCACGCCCATAATAGGAACCAAGCTCCACTTGGGCATCGGCATTGCCCTGATCCGCCGCCTGACGCATATAGTGGGCGGCCTTGGCATAATCCCGGTTCATGCTCATGTCATTTGCATAATAACGGCCCATTTTAATCTGGGCTTTGTCATCCCCCTTGTCCGCCGCAGTCTGGACGGCTTGAAAATCAATGTTCGTGTCCTGCGCCTGAACACGCAGGGCCAGCCCCAAAAGCACCAGCATGAATGTGGCACATTTGCCGACCTTTGTGAAAATTGCGGTCTTGTTTGTATTCATGTTCAAGAATTTATTCAGCGCCACAAACACCGACAAGTGACAACTCTTTGTCTTTTTGGTTACGAAAAGGTGACTTAGTTCCTGAATTTATGAAATCTTCCGGTGAGTTTGACGCCAAAAAAGCTCTTGCCGATCTAAAAGGCGAGGTTGATTACAAACCATCGGCGATTGTCCGTTTAAGAATAGCGATGAAGCGACTTTTTCACTCGCTTGGAATTCAAAAGAAATTGAAGAGAAACAGGATTTCCTAAAACAAGTTTTTCATCTCGCGATTCAGGAATATTCGTAAAATAGAAGCCCTCACCAATCCGTCTCACAGTAATCCTTCAGAAATTTTCCCCAGATATGTTCGCCGGTGTTGAAGCCGGCGATGATCGGGTCCACGATGCGCGCCGCGCCGTCCAC
>CAYPTV010000148.1:0-7006 GCA_964413505.1 uncultured Bifidobacteriaceae bacterium
GACTTGCGAAATCGCAATCATCTCCCTCGCCGGCATCGTCTTCAGCCGCAGCCTGCGGGTGGGCGGAGACGAGTTTGACGAAACGATCGCCGCCCACATGAAACGCGCCTACAACATGATGATAGGTGAACGCACTGCGGAAGAAATCAAGATACGCATCGGCTCTGCATTTCCCCTGGAACAGGAATTGACCATGGACGTCAAAGGCCGAGACCTTGCGGCAGGGCTGCCAAAAACATTGACCATTCGTTCTGAGGAGGTTCGCGAAGCATTGCAGGAACCGCTCTCGAGCATTTTGGAATCCATCCGCCTCACGCTGGAACGCTGTCCGCCCGAACTCGCCTCCGATCTGGTTGATCGCGGCCTGGTCATGGCCGGCGGCGGCTCGCTGCTGCGCGGAATTGACCGGCTGGTGGCCGAGGAAACAGGATTGCCAATCCATCTGGCAGACGACCCGATGAGCGCCGTGGCCGAGGGAACAGGACGGGTTTTGGAGCAACTGGAATTCATAAAGAACCAGGCCGTCCGTCCGAAGTATTGATTTCTTGCCAGTGTGTTTGCCTGCGCGCCCCGGTAAAAATGCCGGGGCAAATGCAGGATGTTCAAACGAAAAAATTATTTTGCGCTCGGCGCGGTCGTTCTGGTGACGCTGGCAATATTCAGCCTGCCGCCACGCGCTGCTTCCCGGCTCAAGCTCGCCGTCGGCAGCCTGTTTTTGCCGCTGTTCGGCCTCGCCAACACCGCGCAGCAACTGCCCGTCACCGCCGCCGACGCCATTCTCTCCCGCCGCGAACTGCTCAAACAGCTTGAAAATCTCCGCCGCGAAAACCAGCAGTTAAAATTTCTTCAATTGCAAACCGCCGCCACCGTGCGCGAAAACGACCAGCTCCGCGCCGCAATCGGCTGGCAGAAGCAAATGCCTTGGAAATTGAAACTGGCCAACGTCGTCATGCGCGACCCGGCGAACTGGTGGCGCACCGCGCAGATTGATCTGGGCAGCCGCAATGGAGTGACCGTCAATCTTCCCATTTTGTCGCCGGAAGGATTTCTGGTCGGACGCGTTTCATCCGTTGACCAGTTCAAATCGCAAATCATCTTGATCGGCGACCCGAACTGCCGCGTTTCCGCGCGCGTCGAAAATGCCACGCACGACATCGGCGTTCTTGGCGCAGGCGGCCCGCTCGACGATTCGCTCGTCGGCTTGAGCTATCTTTCCAGCGGCGCGAACCTGAAATCCGGCCAGAACGTCGCGACCAGCGGCGAAGGCGGGATTTTTCCGCCCGGAATTCCCATTGGCCAGATCGTGGACGCGCAGCAGGTCGAGTTCGGTCTTTACACCGAAGCGCGCGTGAAACTCAACGCCAACCTCGGCGCGCTCGAAGAAGTCTGGGTTTTATTTCCATGAATAAATTCAACGCAAAGACGCAAAGGAACAAAGACGCAAAGAGAAAATGTTATTTTCTTTGCGTCCTCCGCGTCTTTGCGCCTTTGCGTTAAAATCAAAATGAATTTGTTCAACACAATCTTGGTTTTAGCAGCCGCGTTCCTCGCGGTGTTCCTCGAGACCGTTTTTACCGCGCCGCACTATCTGCTCGGCGCGCAGGTTGATTTGCTCCCGGCGCTGATGATTTACGCCGCGCTGAACACAAACGTCGTCAGCGTTTCGATTCTCGCCGTCGCGGGCGGCTTGTGGTTCGACGCGCTTTCTGCGAATCCGCTCGGCGTGACAATTCTGCCGCTGCTGGCCGTCGGCTTTCCCATCTGTGTGCAGCGCGAATTCATTTTGCGCGAACTGCCGTTCGCCCAGATTTTTCTTGGCGCGCTCGCCAGCGCGCTTGTTCCCGCTTTTACAATTTTGATTTTGTTGAGCGGAGGCGATCAACCTCTGCTCGGCTGGGGTTCGCTCTGGCAATGGCTCGTGATGACGGCGGGCGGCGCGGCGGCGACTCCGGTCTTGTTCGCGCTGTTCGACTGGTGCAACCACGCGCTCGGCTATCAGTTGCAGACGGAAAGCAGTTTCCGTCCCGACCGCGAAATTCACCGTGACAAGAAGGCCAAATAAAATGAAAGGCGTTGAATTGTTAAATCGTTACATCGTCAAACCGGCTGTCGCAGCCCGGTTCACGATTCAACGATTTAACCATTCAACGATTTAACAATGTTAGTCTTTGACGAACTGAAAAAGAACGACCCGCAGCTCCGCCTCGTGGCGATGGTGCTGGCGGCGGGCTTGTGCATTTTGGTCGCGGGCTTGTGGTGGGTGCAGGTCGTCTCGTCGGGCAAATATCAGGAAAATCTGGATACACAGGCCTATCGCTCGGTCAGGATTCCCGCCGCGCGCGGAAAAATCCTCGACCGCGAAGGCCGCGTGCTCGCCGAAAATCAGCCGAGCTACAACTTGAGCCTTTTCCTCGATGACTTGCAGGGTCAGTTTAAAAAAGAATACGACCGTCTGCGGCCGGTGAAGCTTGTGACCAATTCCCCTCCGTTTTGGAAAATTTGGAGCCGATCCAAATCGGTTGAAACCCAGCGTGTGCGGCTGAAGCAAAGCCAGGTTGACGCACTGTCATGGCAGGCGCGTTACAACGTGGCCAACGCGGTCGTCATACAGGTTCAACGAAAACTAGGCCAGCCTGTCGCGCTCGACCCGAAGAAATTCCAGTCGGCCTACGAAAAACAACTCGCGATGCCTTTTCCTGTTTTGAAAAATCTCAGCACCGATCAAATCGCCCGCTTCGAGGAGCAATTCCCCGGCGTCATGGGTCTTGACTTGGATTTGCAATCCGTCCGCGCCTATCCTTCCGGCACGACGGCGGCACATTTGCTCGGCTACGTTTTGCGCGATGACAGTTCCAAGGAAGGCGAGGACGCCTACTTCAATTATTATCTGCCGGATTATCGCGGCGTCGTCGGCATCGAAGCCGGCTTCGACGCGCAACTGCGCGGACAGGCCGGCGAAGAATCGCTTCTCGTCAACAGCCTTGGTTATCGCCAGTCGGAAAATATCTGGAGCCAGCCTGAACCCGGCCACAACATCGTGCTGACGATTGACCTCGACATCCAGCAGGCGGCGGAAAACGCGGTCATGGCGCATCAGGGCGCGGATGCGCGCGCGGCGGTCGTCGTCATGGATGTCCGCACCGGCGACGTGCTGGCGATGGTTTCGTCGCCGGCGATCAATCCGGTTTACATGTCGAACACCCCGGCCTATTTGAACGACCCGAAATTGCAGCCGCAAATCAACCGCGCGACTTACGGAAATTACGCGCCCGGCTCCATTTTCAAGCCCATCGTCGGACTCGCCGCTTTGGAAAACGGATTGAACCCGAACGAAATTTATGACGTGCAGCCTGACCCGCTGGAGCCGAACAAAGGCTGCATTTACGTCGGCCAGCGCAAAATCAAGGACACGGTTTCACCCGGCGCATACAATTTCCAGCGCGCCATCGCGCAATCGAGCAATTCATATTTTATTTTCAACGGATTGCGCACGGGCATACAAAGAATTGTCGCGCTCGCGGAAAAATTTCATTTCGGCGATACAAGCGGACTGCCGACGCGGCAGGAATCGCGGGGAATTTTCCCGTCGCTCAAGCAGGTGAAATCATCCGACTGGCGCGACGGCGACTCGGCGAACATTTGTTTCGGACAAGGAGAACTTGCCGTGACGCCGATGCAAATTGCCGTCGCCTATTCGGCCATCGCCAACGGCGGAACGGTTTTATGGCCGCGTCTTGTCGAGCGCATCGAACCGCAAGACCCGGCGAGCGGCGAAGCGGCCACAAACTTCCCTTCCGGCTTCGTGCGCGATAAAATCGGCGTCAGCGCCCGCAGTCTGAAAATTTTGCGCGACGCGATGCTTACTGAAACTGAAAGCCCGGAGGGCTCCGGCTACCCAGCCTTTCATCAAGAAGGTTTAACTTTGAACATCCGCGTTTGCGGAAAGACCGGCACGGCGCAGGTGCAGAACGAAAACAACCAGGTTGTCAGCCATAATTATTGGTTCGCGTCGTTTGCGCCCTATGAAAACCCAAAATACGCCGTCGTCGTGATGGTGCAATCCGAATCCGGCGGCAGCGGTGGAATTGTTTGCGCGCCGATCGCGCATGACATTTACGCGGAGATTGTGAAAAAGGAAAACACAACCACGACGCCAAGAATGTTGGCGGAGGCAAATTAAAATGGTTGACCCGTCCATCAACGAACATCATCCAAGGCCCGACCGGCTGCAACTGGCCGCGCTGGCGGCGCTCATGTTCATCGGCACGGCGTTCGTGTTCAGCGCGACCCTGGCGGCTCACTCATCGCTATTGCCGTGGTATGACCAGACATGGATTCGCCAGATCATCTGGTATTCCATCGGCCTCGGCGTGGCGACGGCGATTTGCTTCGTGGATTATCACATACTGGCGCGCTGGTCTTTCGTCGTGTATGTGGCGGCGATTATTTGCCTGGTTGCAGTCTTGATTCCAAAAATTGGCACGGTGCATAACGGCGCAAGGCGTTGGATCAATCTCGGGCTGTTCCAATTTCAGCCGGGTGAATTTGCGAAGCTGGCCTTCATTTTCGCGGCGGCAAATTTCTTGAGCCGTCCGCCTGATGAATTGAAGCAGCGTGAAATTTTCTGGAAAGGCATCGGGCTGATGGTATTGCCTTTTATTTTGATTTTGAAGGAACCGGACCTCGGTTCGGCGCTCGTATTACTGCCAGCGGGCGTGGTGATGATGTTTGTCGCCGGCACGCCGAAACGATATTTGCTAAAACTCGGCGCGGGCGTTGGAATTTTTTGCACATTGTGTCTTGTGGACGTTTTATTTGCGCCGCATAAATTTCAGATTCCAATACAGGATTACCAACGGCAAAGATTGCTGGTTTATTTCGGAAAAGATTTTGCGGACGCAAAGGCGACTCCTGAACAGAAAGCCGAGGCGCGCCGTGCGCAATTTGAAAGTTCGTATCAAGGCAGACAGGCGTTGATTTCGGTCGGCTCCGGCGGATTGCTGGGTAAAGGCTGGTGCAAAGGCGACCAGATTTCGCTCGGATTTTTGCCGTGGGAAGAAGCGCCCAATGATTTCATTTTCTCCGTCATTGCCGAGGAGGAAGGATTCGCCGGCTCCATTCTGGTGCTGGCGCTGTATGCGGTGGTTCTCTTCACCGGTTTGAGAATCGCCGGCCAGGCGCGCGATCGTCTTGGCAAACTCGTGGCGGTGGGCGTCGTGACGCTCCTGTTCAGCCACGTTTTCATCAATATCGGCATGAACATTCGCATCGTCCCGGTGACGGGCATCCCACTGCCGCTGTTGAGTTACGGCGGGTCTTCAGTGCTGTGCTCGTTGATCGCGCTGGGCCTGATGCAAAACGTCCACATCCATCGAAGAGGATATTAATTATGAGCAACAACAACTTCTCGCGGCGACGCCGTGGAATGCGCTTCCGTCCAAAAGGCGGGCTGGGACCAAATCAAAATCCGCAAAAGCCCGACCGCGATGCGACACAAGCGCGCGCCGAGGTCGTCGCGGAACAGGGCGGCAACGAGCGCGTTTTTGACAAGCGCTACTCGAACGAAATCGAGCGCGCCGAAAACATCGCCGCCGGTTTGCCGCCGCAGGGCGCTACGCCGGAGCCTGCCGCGCCACACTCGCATGACGCGGACAAAAAGGATTTCCGCGAACCGAACCTCGCCACGCCTGCCGAAGTGCAGGAGGAAAAATTCGAGCCGGTGGAACTCAAGGAACCGGCACCGAAAGGCATCGTCGAAACCATCAAGGCCGCCGCGACCAGCATCGTCAAGAAAGTCCAGCGCCTCATCCGCCCGGAAAAGCGCACGAACAAGGACGTCGTCATCAACGCCGAGACGCTCGAAACCCGCGTGGCCGTCATGGAGGAAGGCAGGCTCGAGGAATTCAACATCGAGCGCACCACCGAAGAACGCCTCGTCGGCAGCATCTTCAAGGGCAAGGTTCGAAACCTCGAAGACGGCCTCAAGGCCGCGTTCGTGGACATCGGCTTCGAGAAAAATGCGTTCCTGCATTACTGGGACATCGTGCCCAACCAGTTCGATAGCAGCGTCGAGATCGTCGAGCGCGAAGGCCGCCGCCCGCAACGGCCCAAGATCACCCAGCGCGACATCCCCCGCCTCTATCCGCCCGGCAGCGAAATCATCGTGCAGGTCACCAAAGGCCCCATCAGCACCAAAGGCCCGCGCATCACGACGAACCTCGTCCTGCCCGGACGCTATCTTGTGCTTTTGCCGAACTCCGACCAGTCCGGCATCTCGCGCAAGATTGAAAACCAGGAGGAGCGCAAACGGCTCAAGCAAATCCTGCGCGAGCTGAACATCCCCGAAGGCATGGGCGTCATCATGCGCACCGCCGGCGAGAACCAGCGCAAGCCCTATTTCATGCGCGACCTCGCGCTGCTGCTTGAAGAATGGCGCGGCGTCCAGGAAAAAATCAAAAAGCAGCCCATGGCCACCTGCGTGTTCCAGGAGCCGGACTTGATCGAACGCACCGTCCGCGACTTCCTCACCGAGGACGTTGACCGCATCGTCGTGGACAACCAGAAAGCCTACGACCGCATCCGCGAAATGATCCTCAAGATCAAGGCCAAGAGCGCGGCCAAGAAGGTCATGCTCTACTCCGAGGCGCAGCCCGTGTTCGACCGCTTCAACGTGACCAAGCAATTGGAAAACACCTTCTCCCGCCAGGTGCATTTGAAAGGCGGCGGCTACATCGTCATTGATGAAACCGAGGCGCTCGTGGCGATTGACGTCAACACCGGACGCCACAAGGGCAGCCGCGACCAGGAAGCCACCATTGCCAAGGTCAACCTCGAAGCCGCCGAGGAAATCACCCGCCAGCTCCGCCTCCGCAACATGGGCGGCCTCATCGTGCTCGACTTCATTGACATGAAATCCCGCCGCGACCAGCAGCAGGTCTACAACAGGGTCAAGGACGGCCTGCGCCGCGACAAGGCCAAGACCCACATCCTGCCCATCTCCCAGCTC
>CAYPTV010000149.1:0-6968 GCA_964413505.1 uncultured Bifidobacteriaceae bacterium
TTTGACGCGGCGGACAACCTGCACACGCGCACCAATGGCCTGCTGTCGCAGGCGCTCAATGCGGACGCGGCGAACGAGCTAACAAACGTGACACGCGGCGGGACTTTCACTTTGAGCGGCGCAACGCCCGCGCCGGTGACAAACATCACGGTGAATGGCAACACGGCGCAGACTTACGGCGACTTCACTTTTGCCAGCACGAACAACTCGCTCGTGAATGGATCGAATACTTTCACCATCATCGCGCAAAATATGTATGGCGTGGCGGCGACAAACAACCTCACCTTGAATCTGCCGACAAATGTAAGTCTGGCGAGCGACGCCAACGGCAATCTCACCAACGATGGAATGCGGACGTTTGGATACGACTCGGAAAATCAGT
Source organism: uncultured Bifidobacteriaceae bacterium (assembly GCA_964413505.1). Lineage (GTDB taxonomy): Bacteria > Verrucomicrobiota > Verrucomicrobiia > Limisphaerales > UBA11358 > UBA11358. The sequence goes on from CAYPTV010000149.1 coordinate 383, forward strand.
TGACGAACGTGATGGTTGCCGGGCAGTGGCGGAGCAGTTTCGTTTATGACGGCTTGAACCGGCGGCGCATTGCGCGGGATTACACTTGGAGCAGCGGCTCGTGGGTGCAGACTAATGAAGTCCATTACATTTACGACGGCTACTTGGTGATTCAGGAGCGCAATAGCAACAATGTGCCGCAAGTAACTTACACTCGCGGGCTGGACTTGAGCGGCGATTTGTCGGATGCAGGTGGAATCGGTGGATTACTTGCCCGAACCGACGCGAATGGCTCAACATTTTACCATGCTGATGGAGCGGGCAACATTACCGTGCTTATGGATGGCAGCGAAAATATCGTGGCAAGATATTTATACAGTCCCTTTGGAAAACTTGTCGGCCAGTGGGGTTCAATGGCTCCTGTGAATAGAATTCAATTTTCCTCCGAGTTCACGCATTTTTCCGGCATTGCATTCTATCTGCGCCGTCCATATTTTTCAGATTTGGATCGTTTCGCTACGGCTGATCCGCTTGGCGAAGCGGCTGACATCAATCGTTATAGGGCGATGAATAACAACCCGTCGAGCTACGTTGACCCAAATGGTTTGTGGGGTATCGCGTTTGGTAATAATAGTGGTTCATCTTATATTAACATCGGCTGGGGTAACCCAAGTGCATATTTTTCACCAAATTCAGTCTATGATGCCGGCCCCCCTCAAGCTATCGGAGACATTGCTAGATTTGCGACAGGCCTAGATGATCGAGATCGATATTATGGTCCAGAAGATCAAATCACCCAAGATTTACAAAACAGCCCTGGAATACAAAAAGCACGCAATAACGCAATGGCATTATTGCGACAACAGCGTTGCAATCAGCAAAGTAATCAACAAATGAATAACAACAGCATTGACTATAATTTAAAAGGTGCTGGCTATTTCAAAGCGGCGGTAGATCTTGCCAATATAGCTTTAATGACAAGTCACGCCAACACAGCCGCTATTGGTTCTTATACGGGTAATTTCAGCTTGAAAAACATTGATCCGACAGCAAGAACAGCAACGATAGTATTTGATGTTAATAATCCCATGGGTTTGGCGTCTGCAAGCAGAAATCCCGATTCAGGCTCCAGCCTATTTCAAAACAACCCATTTGGCAGTCAGGGGCCGTTTTCTACGGTGAATGAACATTTTTATTGGACAGAAACTATTTCTTACTAAAATGAAATTCAGCATCCTGATTTTATTTTTGGCGTGCCTGCTTATTGGTTGTGATAAGCGCGTTGAATTATCTTCGACAACTTTGCCGGGCACTTACATAGGGAATTATGAAAATGGACAGACGGAGATTTTTGTCATCAAGCAGGATGGAACATTTTCTCAAAGTCTTTCAAGCAGCAATAAAATTATTTATACTAACCAAGGCCGCTGGGAAATTGACACTCAAACAAATACTTATTTAAGAACCATAACTTTTCGCAATGTTTATCTTGCGGTAGATGTTTGGAATTTGAGCAAAGGCCAACCGCGTAAAGTAGATTCTTTTGATGTATATTGGAGCCCTCATGGGCCGGGAATCACATTTTCCGATGAAGAACATTTTTGGGCAGACAAGCAGCCCAATAATTGATTTCCGAAGCATGAATGATAAAACTATTTTAGTCAGACAAATTCGGTTACTGCTGTTAATTTTCATCATTGGATTGGTATTCAGCGGGATAACCGCCATTCCACTTGAAACAGAGTTAAGATTGTTGACCAAAATTTCAGAAAAAAACGATCCCCGCCTTCGATCAGGCTTTAGTATTTGGCTAAATAAGGTGTGCAACGGTCTTGTTGAGACTGATACTAAATACCCTTTTATGCCTTATGGAACTGACTGGCTCGCCTTCGCCCATTTCGTTATTGCAATTGTATTCGTTGGACCATTGCGTGATCCAGTAAAGAATATTTGGGTGGTTGAGTTTGGGATGATTGCTTGTGTCTTGGTTATACCGTTCGCATTGATTATGGGAAGCATTCGTGAAATTCCGTTGGGTTGGCAGTTAATTGATTGCTCGTTTGGTGTCTTGGGAATTATTCCGCTATGGTTTTGCCATCGCCAAATTAGAAAGCTCAAAATTATGAAGTGAGGCAATCAATAGCTGTTCAATGGCTGGCTGGTAGTCCTTGCAGCAATTCCAATGCGGGCTTGAAATCAGGTTGAATTTTCAAAGCCCGGTTTGCCGCCGTCCGCGCTTCATCGTAATGTCCATCGTGTGCCAGAATCATCGCCCGCACATAAGGAATGTGCGGATCATCCGGCACGGCGGCTTCCGCTTGGTCGAGTGTTTTTAATGCCTCTGCCAACTGTCCCAACTGGTCCTGCACTTCCGCCTGCGTGCAAAGAAACGGCGGTGAAAGCGGATCCCAAGCCGTCGCCTTTTTCAAATGCGTCAACGCCTCATCCGGTTGTTGCCGCGCCAGCAGCAACATCGCCTCCTGAAACTGGCCGTCCGGCTGGTCGGCATCCAAGTCCAGCATCCGTTGCAAATCCTGCCCGGCCTGGCTTTGCATATCCACCGTCGAACGCGACACCCACGCCGCCGCCATCCGCACATTCCGCAGCGGGTCATCCAACATTGGTTTCAAGGCCGATTGAACGTCTTTGTCATTCACTATCGGTTCCAATGACCGCACCACCCGTTCCCGCACCAGCGGATGTTCGTTTTTCAATTGTGCCAGCAATGCCGTTTTGGTTGCCGGGTCACCCGCCCATTGTTCCAGAAAAGTCGCAGCCACCGCACGCCAGTAGGGCGGTTGATTGGTATCCGCCAGCAATGCCGTCAGTTTGTCATTTGCGCCAGCTTCACCATTTTCAGCCGCCGCAATCCATCGTGCCCGGTCACGGGTTGGCCGGTTCATCTTCGCACCATACCAGTCATCTGTATATTTTAACGCCCAATCGGTGGTTTGATCGGCATGACAACGGTTGCAGGCATTCGGAATGTTCAATTCGCGCGTCAGCAGCGGGTCGGGAATGGTGAAGCCGTGGTCGCGGCGCGCATCCCGCTGCATATACACCGTCACCGGCATGTGGCAGCCAATGCAATCGCTCTTGCATTCATGTGTATGGCTGGCAGGATCAATTTTTGGCGCTTTGGGATAACCACCATTATGGCAGCGCATACACAGGTCATTGCCTTGAAGCGTGTTTTTGTAGGAATGCGGATTGTGGCAGTCCAGACAAGTCACTCCGTCCTGATACATCTTGCTGCTTAAAAAGGAGACGAACTCATAATCTTCATCCTTGATCTGCCCGTCGGGATACCACCGCTTGGAATCATCCAGAATTTCCAGCGAGTAATGGTCATAAAAGGAATCGCCGGGCTTGAAATTCTCGGTCAGGTCGGTGTTGCGTGAATGGCAGGAACCGCACAGACCGACAATCCGGGTCGGGGACGATTTGACAACTGTAGGATCAACAAGAGTGCTGTTCGTATGCGCTTTCTGCCATTCATTGTGGGCTTTGAGCGGGCCGTGGCAGGCTTCGCAGCCAACGGCCATTTCCGCCATCGTCGTGTGGTAGCTGTCCGTGGCCGGGTCGTAATTCTTTTTCAGGCGGGTGTTGTGACATTCGGCGCACATCGAATTCCAGTTCATGCCCCGGCCTGTCCAATGGCCGAATTCACCGGGAAACCGGAGGTCGTCGCCATAGACATAAAACCACTGGTTTGATTTCGGGTCGTAGGACGCTTCCTGCACCTGGTAGCGACCGCCGGGCAGGAGCGTCAGGTAGCTGATGAATGCGTCCTCTAGTCCGAGCGGCACGGATTCCATTTCCACCGGCGAAAGGGAGCGAAGACTATTTTCCGCTTCCCCGTTGTAATGGATGCACGTCACACGAAGCTCATTTTCCGTGCGGACAGCCTGAAGTAGGCCGGTGATTTTTGGCAACGCAGGCGGTGTGCCTGGGAACCTCAACCTCACTTGTTGAATGCCTTCCCGGAATTTTTCCAACGGACAGCAAGCGCGCAAAATGCTCCGGTCAAAAACGGCGATGTAATCCGCCGTGCGCTCGACATCGGACAGATGGTGCGACGAAAAGAAAATTGTCCGGTCGGATTTTCGGGTGAGAAAAATCATGGATTCAACCAGTGCACGCCTTGCAACCGGATCCAGTCCCAATCCCGGATCATCCAGCATCAATAATTCCGGCTCCGGTGCCAGCGTCAGCGCCAGACAAAGCCCCGCGCGCTCGCCGCGCGACAAATCCTTCACTTTGGCCTCGGGTTTCAGCCCGAAATGGCCGACGACTCCGCGAAATATTTTGTTGTTCCACTTCGCAAAAAACTTTGATTGGAACTCGCCGCATTCCTTAACGTTCATCCAGCCGTAAAGCTGGTGTTCTTCCGTGAGATAACCGATGCGTGCGCGAATTTCCGGTGTCAAATCGCGGATGTCCTGACCAAGGATGCTGCCCGTGCCACGGGTCGGTTGCACCATCCCCATAAGCATCCTGATTGTCGTTGTCTTGCCCGAACCGTTGCGGCCCAGAAATGCGAAGACACAGCCGCGCGGCACATCTAGGTTGAGTTCATACACGGCGGCTTTGCCGCCGAAATACTTGGTCAGGTTGCGCGTTTGGATGACAGATTCGTTATTCATTTTTTCCGTCGCCTCCCTTCGGTTGTTTCCATTTGCTTACTTTTTCCTCGAATGCCTCGCGCAGTTCCTCATGTGTGAAATCCAGAATCATCGCCTCGCCGATGAGTGCGTTCAACATCGGCTCCAGCCGACGCCAGCCTTCCGCGCGTGAATAGATTTTGCGTTTGGCCGTGATGAAGACACCCCGCCCCGCGCGCGATTCAAGCAACCCCTCGCTAATCAGGTCGGCATAGGCGCGCGCCACCGTGTTGGGATTCACCACCAAATCTTCCGCCAGCGCCCGGACACTTGGAAGCTGGTCACCAACGACGAGCCTGCCGGTCGTAACACCCAGACGCACCTGATCGGTGATCTGCTTGTAGATCGGGGTGTTCGACCCAGTGTTGATGTTGAAAATCACAGGCATGATTAGTGTATGAATACAACTAGAACACTTCGGCGGATACGTCAAGCGAATTTTTGAATAATTTTATAACGCCGACACCAACGTCCGGAAACTAAATCTTCACCATGTATTCTACATCAGCCATCTCACCGCCTTTTTATCCCGCCCGTCCCGTCAATGGTGGCCCTCTCGACAAGGCGTTGCCCAAGTCTGGTGAATGGACATTTGAAGGCAAATACAACGGCTGGCGCGCGTGGGTTCACAATTCCACGGGCGCGATGTTCAACCGCAAACTCGAACCGTTGACCATCAGCCGTGAATTTGAACCGGCCTTGGAAATGTTGCACGCATTGCCGTGGGAATGGTCGGACGTCGAGGCTCTCGAACGCCGCCATAACATCGGGCGAGGATCGCTGATCTTGCTCGATTACCTGCCGACTGGTGGCAGTCCGCAAGGACAGATTTACACCGACCGCAAGAAATTCATCCACATGTGCGCAGGTATCAAGGGCATCGAGGTTCACAAGGAGGTCAACAAACCCATCTCCACCGACCGCGTATATTTGCCGATGACATGGCGCATGGACGGTGCGATGCAACTGTGGGGAATACTGCAACAATGCAACACCGCACTCGGCTGCAAACCCGGATCGCCATTCTGGGAAGGTCTGGTCGCCAAGCGCAACGATTCGATTTATCCGCGTCAACGGCGTAATGCCGAATTGGATTTCCCGTTCTGGATGAAACACCGCTGGTCGTTTTGAGACCTTTCAAGAAAGTTTAGTCTTGAGTAAAATAACTCAACGTATTGAGTAAATTGCGTGAACAAGTCGCGAAATCCTCGGTTTGGACTATATCAAGTGTCTAGTTTCGTCCATCAGCGGATGCTCAAAGGCACTGGCATAGGCGTCCAGCGTGGATGCTTTGAGACGCAGTTTTCGTCCGGTCTTGCGCCAGCCGGAAATAGCCGTGAAAACTTCACGGAGAATTTTTCTCGAACCGTCAGCCTTAAGACCAAAGCGCCCGGCAGCGGACAGTGCAAGCGCGATGGAGGGTTCTTCCTGATTTTCGGTGATGGCGGTCTTGCTCATGTGGACACGATCCATTTCCGGCACGGGGTTGATGTCGTAGGCCGGTGAGAGCGACCAGCGCCCCGGTTCGTGCATGAGGAAACCATGATTGCGAAGGTGGTCGTCGTAGTTGCTGGCGAGAAGCGAGAATACGAGACGGCGCCACAATTCGCGGAGGTCGCCGGGGACATCGTTGCCAAACTGGCGGATGCCGTCAGCCAGCATCGTGTAAGCGCCAGCATCGCCCTGGGGCAGCCCCAACAAACTGGCCGCAGAGATGAATGGAATGCGATTTTTTCCGGCGCGATCAAAGCGGGTGATGACGGCGACGCTTTTGTCACCTGCGGACACCAGCCGATGTTCCGCAACCTGGATGCCAGCCTGTGCCGCAAGCGTCAGCGCAAGGATTTCACCCGCAGCAATGCCCCGTGTGTCATCGGGCTTGGGAAACTTCGCGATGGCGAGCCGGTCATCGGCCAGACTGACCGCTGATTTTGGCCGGGCAC
>CAYPTV010000150.1:0-6966 GCA_964413505.1 uncultured Bifidobacteriaceae bacterium
GTGGGACGGACTCGACCCGCAGGATTTGTATGCGCAGAACCACGCCATCGGCGCGCCGCCGGACGCGGCTTACACCACCAAGTTTTTTAACCGCATCAAGGACTTGATTGACAGTTATCATCCCGACCTGATTTTCTTCGACGACGCCAAGCTGCCGCTCGGCGATGTGGGGCTGAATCTCGCCGCGCATTTCTACAACGCCAATCAAAAGTGGCACGACGGAAATCTTCAGGCCGTCATCGTTTCCAACGGCAATTCCGTGACCGAGCAGCAGGCCATCACCAACAATCTTGAGCGCAGCATGACGCTCGATCTGCTGCGGATGCCGTGGAACAAGGGTAGCACCGTCGGCCCGTGGCATTACAGCATCGCCGATTACAACAAGGGCTACGCCAAATCCGCGACGTGGATTCATCTGCTCGTGGATGTGGTCAGCAAAAACGGGACGCTGCTGCTTTCGTTTCCGTTGCCCGGCTACGGCGAGTTGGACGACAAGGCCATCGCGGTTCTCGACGACATGACCGCCTGGATGTCCGTCAACAGCGAATGCATTTACGATACGCGCCCGTGGACGATCTACGGCGAAGGCCCGACCGTGAAAAACGACGCGACCGCGCGCGAGACCGCCGGCAATCCGCCGCGCGGCCTCGGCCCGGCCCTGAACGCCAGCGACATCCGCTTCACCACCAAGGGCGACGTGCTTTATGCTGTGGTAATGGGCTGGCCTGACGGCGGGAAAACAACCATCAAATCGCTCGCCACCAACGCACCTAATTACAAAGGCAACATCGGAAGCGTTCAAATGCTGGGTTCCTCCGGCAATCTGGAAATTGCCCGCGACGAAAACGGGTTGACGGTGACGCTCCCGACGAAGCGGACGCAAGCCGACGATTTCGGCATTGCCTTGAAAATCATTCCTAAGGCATGAGCTGATTTTGGAAAATATGAAACCCCAATCCTCGTTCCGACTGAAATTCCCGGCGCAAATTATCCCACTCGGCCTGCTCATGCTCGGCACCACACAATTGTTGGCGCAGCGACCGGAAGACGCCGCGTTGCCGCCGCCGCCGCCGGTTCACGCCGAGTTCAAGTTTGATTTCACCGGCAGCCCGCGCGATGGCTATACGAATGTTCCGGCGGAAACCGTTTATGCTTCGGAGCGCGGATACGGCTTCGATTTTGGCTCGCGGCCAGTTGAGGTTGATCGCATCGGGGCGGACGGAGTGACGAATGGATTCATCACGACTTCAAATCCGCCGTTTTTCTTTTCAGTGAAGGCGCCGGAGGGCAATTACAAGATCACCGTCACGCTTGGCGACGCGCAGGGCGAATCCGCCACGACCATCCGCACCGAGGCCGGACACATCATGGCCGCGAACATCGTCACGACGCCGGGAACATTTGTCACGCGCACGTTTTACGCAAACGTGCGCCGACCGGAACTTCCGCCGCCGCCGCAAAACGCGCCGGGCGGAACCATGGTCCACATGTTCCTTGCCGGCGAAGCCGAGGCGCGCTGCTGGGACGACCGGCTCACCATCGAATTCAACGGCACCCGGCCCTGCCTCAGTTCGATGGAAATCGTGAAGGACGACTCCGTGCCCACCATTTTTACCGCCGGCGACTCCACGGTGGGCGACCCGCGTCACGGCCCCGGTGGAAACTGGCCGACTCATCTCTGCCAGTTCTTCAAGCCGGAAATCGCGCTTTGCAACAGCGCCGAGGGCGGCGAGACCAGCAAGAGCTTCATCACCGGGCTGCGCATGGACAAGGTTTTGAGCCAGATGAAGCCGGGCGATTTCTTTTTGATCCAATTCGGCCACAACGACTCGAAGGCGAACTGGCCGCAGACTTACACCGACCCGGAAACTTCCTTCAAAGCCTACCTGCGCGTCTTCATCGCCGAAACCAGGCGGCGCGGGGCCACGCTGGTTCTCGTCACGCCCATGGAGCGCCGCGCGAACGGCGACACCGTCGGCGCATGGGCGCGCGCCATGCGCGAAGTCGCCGCCGAGGATCACGTCCCGCTCATTGACCAGTGGACCATGAGCAAGCAAATGTGGACGGCGATGGGCGATAATGTCGGCGTGGCTTTCAGCGACCAGACGCACTTGACCGGCTATGGCGGTTATCTGCTGTCCAAGTTGATTGTCAAAGGCATCAAGGAAAACGTGCCGGAGCTGGCGCGATACATCGTGGATGATTTCGTTGACATGGATCCGAAGCATCCCGAACCACCACCGGCATATTTGCGGCAGTCAGGCGGCCCGGGTTTGTCCGCGCGCAGCGGCAGCCCGATGGCAGCGGTGACCGCGACCAATAATCCGGCGTTGAAATAAATCAGCCGACACGATTTCTCAAAATAAAACAGTCTTTGGCAAGCCCCTCAAGGCTGTCGGACCGGTTCAGCAATCCGGCCTGCAACCGGCCAACTCCGCCTGCCATCCTGACGACTCCGGCTTGAGGACGGACAGGTCTTTCCTCAATCCCGACAACTCCGGGGCGAAGACGGATGAGTCTGTTCTTTATCCGGCGACGCCCGTCCTCGCCACTGACGGCTTCGTCCTCAATCCTGACCCGTCCGTGCTCAATCCTGAGAACTATTTTCTCAATTCTGACAACCCCGTCCTCAAGCCGGAGAGGAAAAGATTGAGGACGGAGACCGCCGGATTGAGCAAAAACCCTTGTTTTCCCCAATTTTCGGTCAAAATGGCTCCAACCGCCGGGTGCCGGGTGGACGCCGCCCGACCATTGGGACGCACCGCCGGAAGGTCGGGGGAAACCGCCCGGACATCGGACAGTTTCGCCGGATCATCGGGGAAAACTGTCCGACCATCGGTGGAATCTGTCCGACCGTCGGGCGGTGCGGATGGAACTTCGGGGAGAATTGCTGAACCTTCGGGGAAAACCGGCGGACTATTGGGGAAAACTCCCCGATGATCGGGGAAACCTGACGGATCATCGGGAGAGGCCAAAAAATGCCAAAAACGCATGAATTTGGCTTCCAAACGCGGTTTTGGGACGAAAATAGGCAAAAAATCACCATTTTGACGACCCAGTGCCGGAAGGAGGTGATGGTGGCCGTCTGCAAAGACCATCCCGCGCGGGATGGAGATGGCGAAAAATTAGGGCGGGAATTCCTGCCGCCGCCCGGCGTGTGAATATTTCGATGAAGGAATGTGAATTTGTTCCCGCACCGGAGACATCCTTTATTCACTTGGCCGTAGTTTAGCTTCGTGGGATTCAATATGGCTTTTCTGGTAGTTTAACTCCGTGATTGAGAAAGTGCTTGGCAAGCGCATCGCCGAAATCCGCAAATCAAACGGGTTGACGCAGGAAAGTCTGGCTGAAAAGACGGGCTATTCCGTCGAATTTATCAGTCTCGTTGAGCGCGGGCTGAACGCGCCTTCCGTGGCTGGTCTGGCCAAAATTGCCAAAGCCCTGAAAGTTGAGGTCAAAGATTTGTTCGACTTCAGGAAGGGGTCGCGATGAGCGAAACGCCGCAAAAACTTCCCGCTTCAAATTGGAAAGTTGTTTTCGAGCAACTTTGCTTAAGACATTTTGGAACGACGCCGGACGAATTTATCGAGGTGTTGCAAATGAGTCCGAATGCCCGTGGTTATATTTTGGGTTCACTTTCCGAGATGTTGCTGCGACGGCAATTGAAAGAACTTGGATATTCAACGCATCGCATCAAGGAAAAATGGGTTGGCCCGAAATTGCATCACGGTGATTTGTATGTCAGCCGCAATGAAAAGGATTGGTTTGTTGTGGAAAGCAAAGGCTTGAAGTCAAACTCCGAGGAGTGGCACAACATTGAAAATATTGATCCTTCACGCGACGCGCTCAAAAAATGGTTTGATCGAAAACGTAGCGGCGAATTCAAGGAATGGTGGGAAAGCATTTCTGCCAGTCGAAAAGAGCGGATTTTGAATTCTGGTAATTTTAATCGGGCGAAAGTTTTGGAAACGCACTTTGTTTCTGGAACGGGCGGACGTTCTGGACGCAAGATTGCCACGCCACGCAAGTTGGAATTTCATGTGGTTGCGCTCGATCTTTTTTTGCGGACTGGAACGCATGAGTTCGTTTTTGCAAACAGCGTAGCATTGCCGTCAGCCGAGAGCTATGCCGAACATCTGAAACAGAATTACATTCTCGACATTGTCGTTCCCGGCGCAGACGACGCGCCAATTTTTTCTAAACCGTGGTCGAAGGATTTTAACGCAGTTTTTAAGACGCTCATACATCCTGTTAAACAAAGTGAAATGCAGCCGGACGAACGCACTGCGGGCGGACGCGAATCGGAAGTTTTGGACAAAGAAAGTTAAGACAGCGTCGAACTGACCAAAGATTCTGTTTTGGCAACCAAGACTTCACCGGATTTCAAAGCATCACGACGCAATGCCTGAATCCGTTTGACTGAATCGGCGATTTCCGATTGATTTTTTTGTGATGGAATTGGAATCAAAATATTTGCCAAGTCGTCCAAAGAAATTGCAGGGATGGCGTGGCCTGTCATCAATCGGCGGACTTGCCGAAGAAACGGGCTGGTTCGCAGATATGAAATTAAAAACATCGGGTCAATTCCACGGATGTTTCGCAGCACGGCAAGACCATTTGAGCAGATTGCACCATCTTCTTCTTGAGTAACCAGTGCAGTTGCCTGTCGGCTCGTGCCGGTGCTCGCGCCCGCGATTGCCGTGATAATATCTCCGGCACGCAAGCGATACGTTGCGCGCGAAGGCGCTTCGTGTGCGCTCATAATTTGCTGCGACACCACCTGCATTGTGCGCGCGTCAATGTCGGAAATGGCGATGTAGTGAATTTCGTCATCGCCGATAAGCCGGAAATCATCGCCTTCCGAGCAAATCTCCGCCAGCTCGCCCAGACGTTTTGCTCCCGAACGCGACAAGTCCTTGATTAGTTTTAAGTCGCTTGGCAAATAGTATTCAACGTCGAGCCGCGAATTCAGCTTGTCTAGCGCGACGGAAAAAATGTCGTCGGAATTTTTGTTTCGTCCGTTGTGCTTGAACTCAAAAAATTCCTGTGCAATTTTGTCAATGTCATCATCAACCAATTGCGTGCCGTCACTTGCAAACAAAATCTTGCCCATTTTGTCGCGTTGAAAAACCGGCTGCCCCTTCACGTCGTAGCCCATTTTTTTTATGCGCGCCATGAAACAAGGCGATGGATTTGCTGCTGGTAATTTCCGCAAAACAACCATCGAAGTTTTAATTCCAGTGCCATAAGGCACGAAAGCTTCTTGAGGAATAGAAATGACGGCGGCAATTTCCGCGTTCGCCTTTAGCCATGAGCGGACGTAACCACTGGAAACATTTTGAAGCAATCCGTCGGGAAGCACGACAGCCATTCGCCCGCCCGGACGAAGCAACTTCAAACATTGCTCCAAAAAAAGAATGTCCGGCGTCTGTGCGGGTTGTAAAAAATCTGATTTCTTCCATTTGCTATCACCGCTCTTGTTCCATTTACGAGCCAGTTCGTAAGCACCAAGAATCGCCAAATCTTCAACTTTGCCCTTAGATCCAAAAGGCGGATTTGTAAGCACAACGTCAAACGCGCCAGCCAAATCTCCAAGATTGGCCAAGGAATTTCGGCAAATAATTTCTTCGCCACTGCCGCCTTCAAAAGCAAGCCGAACCATCGCTGCTTGGGCGATGTCGGGATTAAATTCAAGCCCGCGCACGAATTGAGTGACAAATTTTGACTTGTTCCATTCGTGACCGTTTTTTTCTGCCTGCCGATTTACTTGTGCAATGGCCTGAATCAGAAAACCTCCGCTCCCACAACAAGGATCAACGATTGCTTCGTCCGGTTTTGGATCAATCATTTCCACCGCAAGACGGACAATTGGGTGTGGTGTGAAAAATTCTCCACGATCTCCGCGTTGATGGCGATTAACAAAAGCCTGAAATGCCTTGCCCTTTACGTCGCCGGGCGTTTGGGTGAGGTTGAGAGTTTGAAGGCGCCCGATGACAAAAGCCAAAGTCATCGGGCGCAAAATCAGCCCGGAGTCTTCTGCAAAAAGTTTTGGATGTTCGCATTTGACCGTCGCAAACAAGTCGTCGGTTCGCTTTCCAAAACCATTGCTTCGGCCAGTTTTCAACTCTTGTTGTTCATGGCTGGTGATGCCGAAGAGAACACGCCCATTTGCAGGTCCTTGTTCGTCTCTTAATTTCATCAAAAGCAACTTGACGATTTCGTGGAAGATTTTCTCTTTCAACAATCCTTCATTGGCGTAAATGTGATTGTGACAATCTTCAAAAACCGCCAGCAAATTGGAACACGCTTTGAGTTGCGAACGAAGCAGCAACGAAGGCGGAAGATGGTCGGATTCGCCGAACAGAGCTTCCTGCCTCAAGTCACTTTCACAAATGGAAGTTTTCGACATCAGCATTTAAGTAACGTAAAGCGACGGTTTCGTCACCTAGATTATTTTGAATTTTGAAAAAAGAATTAATTTTCGCCTTCACCGCCTCATCCATCTTGATGAGCGGCGGCCAGGCGCGCTTGAAACCTTCGCCGGGAATTTTCTTCGTCGCGTCCGTTTTCATTTTTTCTTAGTCCGGCGGTTCACCGATTGCGTTGCGGCCAGCGCGTCGCGCAGGACGGGAATGGTCAGCTTGTCCTTGGCGCGGTTCGCGGCGATTTTGCTGGCGAGAATCCGCTCCAGCGACAGCACCTTGAGTTTTTGCCGGCCCAATGGAATTTCCACGCAGTTTTTGAATTCATCGGCAAATGCGCCCAGGCCGTCCATGCGGATCACGATGTCAAAAAGTTCCGCGCCCGCGCCCGCAAGCATCGGTGGATTGAGATGGCTGGGCGGGACATACGCCGCGCCGACTTCTTGCAGGGCTTGGGAGATTTTGAGTTCGCCGAGGTTTTCAAACCAAAGGTCAACGTCCTGCGTGACGACCGGCGCGCCTTGCAGCGTGGCGGCGGAAAGCC
>CAYPTV010000151.1:0-6941 GCA_964413505.1 uncultured Bifidobacteriaceae bacterium
GCGTGCGCGAAGCGTCTTGGACTGCGCCAGCCCCCTGGCGCTTTCTCCACGGCGCGGCCAGGCCAGCCAAACTCCCGCAACCCAGCCGCAGACAATTCCCTGATGATTTTTCACGTTCAACCCATATCCTTGTCTCCTGCGCCGGCGCTGGACAAAACAGGCAGCGCGGTCGCCGAACAAACTCCGTTGCCCGGGACAAAGCGGCGGAGGGCCGCCGCAGTCCAAAACGCTGGCGCGAATTTTACGGCTCCTGCGTGCGCGAAGCGTCTTGGACTGCGCCAGCCCCCTGGCGCTTTCTCCACGGCGCGGGCAGATCTTTTGAGTTTCATTTGTGCTAATCCAATATCCAATTGTGATTTTGAATGTAGATTATTTGTTTTGTATTCCATCCGGCTTGGAAATCCAAAGACGATACATCTTGCCAAGCTGCTGCAACCTTGCGTTTGTCAGCGAACCCCATTGATCATTTGAAACGCCGTAATTCACGGTCCTGCCACCGGGCAACCCAAAACGCTCGTCCAAAGCAACCACTGTTGCAGGAACGGGAACGAGGGTCAGATTTCGGCCTCCAACATCTATTTGCTGAATGTTTATCTTGGTAATGACTGCCTGATATGTGTCTTCGGGGGATTTGCCGTTTGGCAACGGAACATATTGATAAAGCACAGCAGTCAACGGAAAGTTGATCCCATCACAATTTGTAGTCTCAAGCACCTTGTAGGAAAAACAAATCCATCCGTTATTAAATGGGGCTGGATATTCAAACGTGTTCCCATCAGACGTAGAGCCTTTGCCATTGTTGGTGATGGTCAGCTCTGACAAAAATTGTTTTTCAGGTTCAATGTAACTCGCCTTGAATCCGCCCTCATCCTTGGGGGTGCCAAAAAGTTTAGGATTAAAAGTAAAATGTATCCGGTTCGAACTAACCAGCGGCAATTCAGGGTTCGGGCAAAGACTCAACCAAGGAAGAAATAATCCCTGTTCTCCAACGTCTGGGAAGGTATCGGATCGAACGATCGCCGACGGGCTATAATTTGCCGGTTTGATTTCATTTGCTTTGGCCGGAGCAGTAATAATTTCCCTGGTCCCGTCTGGAATTCTTTTGACATCAATCGTCTCGCCCACCGGGGTGCCGGGATTACTTAATTCTGGATGTCCTGGAATATTCAGCGGCGGCTCATAAAAATGCTGATAAACAAATTGAATCTGCCAAACACTGTTGCTATACAAAAACAAAACTTTGCCGTCTGACGTAATAACGTTGTTGGTGTCAAAGGGCTGTTTATGAAATTCGCTTGAAACAAATCCTGCGGCAGTAAAAACAACCACACCTTTTCCGGGTGATTTGCTTTCACTATCACTGACAGCGACCACTCCCATCGTGAGCAACACGCCCACGCCAATAACTACCACCGTTTTTATTTTGATCCACGTCATCATTTTCATGGTTCCTTTCACAAGCGCCAAGGTTGAAGCGCTTGCCGCCGCCGCCCCCTTCGCCACTGCGACGACAGAAATGGTTTTGGCCAAGCCCACCGGCGCGGCCTGGACGGAATTGGCGGAAATCGCCCCGGCAATGATGGCCGTGGTGGAGTCCACTCCGCGTTTGGTGAAAAACTTCCGCAGCTTTTGCACCGCGCGATGCACCCGGCTTTGCGCCGCCGCCTCGGTTGTTTTCATCGCCGCAGCGACTTCGCTCAAATTCTTGTCGCTGAAATAGCGCAGCACCACGGCTTCGCGGTCCTTTTTGCCCAGCCGCGCCATCGCCTCGTCGAGCAGCGGGGCGAGCTGGAGCCAGAGGGCGGCATCGGTGGATTCGGGCTGGGTGGATTGCATATAGGCCTCCTGTTCGCGGAATTGCCGCCGACGTTCCCCGCGCAGAAAGCTCAACGAGGTCAGCCGCGTGGTTTCGTAGAGCCAGGCGTCCAGCACCGTGTCCGGGCGCAGGCTGGCGGCTTTGCGGGCGAGAATGATGAAAACCGCCTGCGTGATTTCCTCCGCGTGCGCGGCAATGGAGACTTGGCGCAGTGCAGCGGAATAGACGAGGTTGACATGGCGTTCCACGAGCGAGGCAAAGGCGGTTTCCGAGCCTTGCTGTCCGTAATCCCGCAACAAATCCATGTCGTTCACATCTGGCATCTGACTATTTATTGCCGATGGAGGCGAAATCAGGCAGTAAATTTTGAAGTTTTTTCAACGGGGATGCGGCCTTAAAAGCGGCGGAGGGCCGCCGCACTCCAGGACGCTGGCGCGGAGGTAGGGCGCGTCACTCCGTGCGCGCCGCCGTTTGCAAATCCACGCGTTCGGCGGGCGGCGGACTGCCCGCCCGGCCAATTTTGCCATCATTATTTGTCAAAGACATCATCCAGCAAAAATGGCTTTTTCCCAATTGGAAAAAAGCCATTGCCGGGGCAAAACGGCCAGGACAACCGGTCAAGCCATTGATCGTGCGTTTTTGCCGAAGAGTGCTGAAATGGCTGGCAAATAGCCCGCGTGATTCATTTGTTCAGGCTGCCGGATTGCATCCGCTGCCCTGCAAAAATGTTTTTCCTCGGCATCACCCTGGATGACGGTCGCGCCGGACGCCGGGCGCGAGACAAAAATCGTCGCGTCAATCCCGGTCTTTGTCTTGTAACCCTCGGCAATCTGTCTGGTGATGGCCTCGACGTTCTCGGATTTTACCAGCGCCACCGCGCAGCCGCCAAATCCGCCGCCCGTCATGCGGCAGCCGTAAATCCCGCCCTTGACGCCGATGTCCCCGGCAATCTCAACGACGGCGTCGAGTTCCTTGCAGCTCACCTGGTAGTCGTCGCGCAGCGAGTCGTGGCTGGCATACATGAGGTTGCCGGCGGCGGTCCAGTTGGAATTGCGGATGGCTTCCGCCGCGTGAAGGGTGCGCTCGATCTCACCAACGACGTGCCGGGCGCGGCGATAAACGACTCCGCTCATTTTGCCATTGGCGCTTTGCAGCTTTTCGGCGGTGGCGTCGCGCAGGGAGGCGACGCCGAGGATTTTGGCGGCGGCCTCGCATTCGGCGCGGCGCCTGGCGTATTCGCCGTCGCCCAACTCGTGCTTGACGTTGGTGTTGATGATGAGCAGCGCGACGGACGGGCTGTCCATCGGCACAAGTTCCGTCTTGTGCGAACGGCAGTCGAGCAGCAACAAATGACCTGTGCGTCCGAGGGTGGAAATGAACTGGTCCATGATGCCGCAGGGGACGCCGGCAAATTCGTGCTCCGCCCTCTGCGCAAGGAGCGCCTTTTCGACGGGATCAATTTTTTTGCCGGTGGCGGCTTCAATCAGCGTGGCGGTGCAGACTTCGAGCGCGGCGCTGCTGCTCAATCCGCCGCCGAGGGGGACGGTGGACGTAAAGACGACATCGAGGGCGGGAATTTTCACGCCGCGATCCTGGAATCCGGCGAGCACGCCCCGGATGTAATTGGACCATTTGGGGGCGGCCTTGGTCACTGGCGCGGAGATGTCAATCGTCGCGGTCTCCTGGAATTGCGTGTCGTAAATGGAAAAGACGGATGAGGATGGCGACGCGGCGGAATCCGCAGCCATCACGGCATAACGCTCGATGGCCATCGGCAGGACGAAGCCGTCGTTGTAATCAATGTGCTCGCCGATGACGTTGACGCGGCCGGGGGCGGCGACGATCCAGCGCGGTGGGCGGCCATGATGTTTTTGAAAGGCGGCGGAAACGCTTGCGGCGAGTTGTTGAAGGCTTGTCATGGCAAATGCAACGCTGTGAAAGAAAGTTTTGAGCGCATAAATTCTACAAAGAATTGGTTATTTGTGCATGTGTGTCAATCCAATTGCTTTTGGCGGGGAAGTGTGATTAATTACACGCGCAGAAAAAACCTTATGAGCACAAAAATCGAAGAGAAAACGGCCGAGCTTTGCCAGACAATCATCGCGCAGCCGGAAATGATCTCCATCCGCAGGCGGATTGACACATTTCTGGCGGACGGGTCGGCGCGCGGGCAGTATGAGGCGCTGATGGGCAAGGGCCAGGCGTTGCAGGAAAAGCAGCAGCATGGCCAGGCGCTCGCGCCTGCGGAGATCGCCGAGTTTGAAAAGAGCCGCGAGGCGCTGCTGGGCAACCCGGTCGCGCGGGGTTTCCTCGACGCGCAGGAGGAGCTGCACGAGATGCAGCACTCGATCCAAAAGCACATTGCCAAGACGCTTGAACTGGGCCGCATTCCAAGCGCGGAAGATTTGGAAGAAGGCTCGTGCGGGCATGGTTGCGGCTGTCATTGAACCGCTCAAATTCAAAAAGGCGGCAAGCGGAGAAGGAGCGTCCTTCCATTGGGCGTGGAGCTGGCGTGACCATCC
Organism: uncultured Bifidobacteriaceae bacterium; assembly: GCA_964413505.1. Taxonomy (GTDB): domain Bacteria; phylum Verrucomicrobiota; class Verrucomicrobiia; order Limisphaerales; family UBA11358; genus UBA11358. Next base: position 4,339 of record CAYPTV010000151.1, read on the forward strand.
GATATTGAGCCAATTCGCGGCGCGCGCGTGTTTTATCCGTGGCTTGAAGGCGCTTCTTGAATTGCTTGCCAGCGTATTTGAAGCGTGCATAATATACACCAGACGACACCAGACGCGGCAATCCGTCTTTGGTTGGTGTGAAGATGCTTTGGGGTGTCTTGGGATGCTCGTTAGCCATAATTGAGCATCATGCAGATACAAAAGCCGTGTCCAATGAAAAAGCATCGTCTTCATAGATGTCTTTAATAAATGGTTTGCCAGCGTAGCTCAGGGGTAGAGCAGAGGACTCATAAGCCTTTGGTCGGAGGTTCAATTCCTCCCGCTGGCACCAGCCTTCGCTTTGAGCTTCGGCCCGGCAGGCCGGCGAAATTTCGGCGCAGTGAATTGATTTCGGATTTGGCAAATGGTTGGAAGTTTGCGACATTGCTGAAAGTCCAAAAGGCTTCCGATGAAAATTTTCAAGATGCTGCTGCCGGGCATGGCCATTTTAATGATGGTCAATTGCGCTTTTGCACAGACTTGGACGCAGACCAGCGCGCCGAGCAATGATTGGGCTTCCGTCGCTTCCTCGGCGGATGGAAATACGTTGGCGGCCGTTTCCCTTTCAATAACACGCGCAACTTCACCTGATGGCAGGACTATTACTACTTACGGTGACGGCTTGATTTATATTTCAACGAATTCAGGTGCTGACTGGATACAATCCGGCGCGCTATCAAATAATTGGTCTGCAGTCGCTTCGTCAGCGGAGGGAACGAAATTGGTGGCCGCCGCGTCAGGCGATTTAATTTACACTTCAACCAATTTAGGGTCTGATTGGGCGGCGACAAGCGCACCATCAAATAGCTGGTCGGCTGTCGCTTCATCGGCAGATGGAGCAACACTAGCCGCAGCAGCCAATGGCGATGGAATTTATTTTTCAACAAATTCCGGTTTGGATTGGACAGAATCCGATGCACCAATCACGAATTGGAATTCAATTGCTTGTTCTGCTGATGGGACAAAAGCGATTGCGGCAAATGGCAGTCAAGTTTGGATTTCAGAAGATTCAGGCGCAACATGGACACAAACTGATTTACCTTCTCTAAACTGGTCATCTGTTTGCTCCTCGGCGGATGGAAATAAGTTAGCGACCGTTGGCATTTCAACGAGCTTTACTTCGCCTACAGGCAGGACTAATTCTTCTCCCGGCGGCATCGGCATATCAGCAAATTCCGGCGCAAGTTGGACAACCAACGGCAATTTTAACGCTGGTTCCATAGCATCGTCGGCTGACGGAAGCAAACTCATCGCGGGTAATGGCAGCGGAATTTATGTTTCAACCGATTCAGGAACGACTTGGATTCAAGAAACCAACATTCCTGCGTCCATATCAGCACTCTCGGCAGATGGAAACAAATCAGCATTCGTCGCAGAAGTGACTGTGACGAATTCTTTAGCTGGTGGGCGCACAATAACAACAACTTTTCCAGACGCGATTTACACTTCATTTTCCACACCGTCGCCGCAAATGAACATCACGCCGACAAACGGCAGCTTCAAACTTTCATGGCTCATTCCTTCGACAAATTTTGTGATGCAGCAAAGTTCCGATCTGGCTTCGTGGTCAGACGTGACGAACGCGCCGGTGCTGAACCTTACCAATTTGCAGAACGAAGTAATTCTCTCGCCGTCCAACAGCAGCGGTTATTACCGGCTCAAAACGCCGTGAAATTAAAGCCGCAAATATTTGCTTCCTCGACGTTTATCATGGGCAAGGCTGTTTCCGGGACATTCGGGCGGTCGCGGAGCGACTGTGGAAATTAGCCAGACACGCCAGTGTCTGGTCAAACCGCGCGAAGGCATCCGTCCTGAAAGGACGATGGAATGATGGATGAAGCGTGTGGGTGCCATTCCACCGTCCTTTCAGGACGGATTCCATTCCGCCGCGATACCAGACACTTCGTATCTGGCTGATTTCCGGTTGTGCCTCCGGCACCAATTCGCGCAACTGTTCCGCAATGAAGAATGTTTGACCCATTAAAAACGTCGAGGAAGCAAAAATTTTAATTAAGGAAGCAAGAAAGCAGGAATCCGTTTCATGAATTCCTGTCTTCCTTATTTAATGGACTGCCATTCGTTTGAATTTTCCAAGTTGGAAATCAAACGATGGGAAAAGTCCGTCAAAGCCGTGCCTGTCCGGCGCGAACGGATTGGCACGCCCGACCAAACCGGCCATTGTAAAAAGTTATTCACAGCTTGACCTTTGGGCCGGCAAAGGATTTAATTCGTTTCGTTATAGGCAAATTCATGTTCGCACAACTTAAAAGCCTGTTTTCCAACGATATTGGAATTGACCTGGGCACCGCCAATTGTCTCGTGTATGTCGGGGGACGCGGCATTGTCCTGCGGGAACCTTCCGTGGTCGCCATCCAGGCGGGCACGAACAATGTGCTGGCCGTCGGTGAGGAAGCCAAGCGCTGGCTCGGTCGCACGCCGGGAAACATCATCGCCATACGCCCGATGAAAGACGGCGTGATCGCCGATTTTGAGATCACCGAGGCGATGCTCCGGCATTTCATCAAGAAGGTTCAGCATAAAAAGTTGATCGCGCCACGCGTTGT
>CAYPTV010000152.1:0-6935 GCA_964413505.1 uncultured Bifidobacteriaceae bacterium
CCGCGCAGCTCGGCACCATGCCGGGCGGCGGCGGTTCGGGATACAAACAGCGGTAACACGGTCCGCCGAGATGCGGCGCGAAGACGCTCGCCTGTCCCTCGAAACGAAAAATTGAGCCGTAAACATTGGGCTTTTTGAGCAGCACGCACGCGTCGTTCGTGAGATAGCGCGTCGGGAAATTGTCCGTGCCGTCCACGACGATGTCGTAAGGCCGGATGAGGTCGAGCGCGTTTTCGGACGAGATGCGCGTGTTGTGGATGACGACTTCGCAGTGCGGATTGATGCCGTGAATCGTTTCTTTCGCCGACTCGGCTTTCGAGCGGCCAACATCGGCGTCCGTGTGGAGAATCTGCCGTTGCAGATTGGAATAATCCACCGTGTCGAAATCCACGATGCCAATCTTGCCGATGCCGGCGGCGGCGAGATACATCGCGATGGGCGAGCCGAGGCCGCCCGCGCCGATGCACAGCACGCTCGTGCCCTTGATTTTCTTTTGCCCGGCCAAGCCGACTTCCGGCAAGATCAAGTGCCGGGAGTAACGACGGATTTCTTCGTTGTTCAGTTCCATATATTTCCTGTTCTAAGGGAAACCATGATAATGCAGATGTGAAGGAAATCAAGTTGCGCAATTTGAATTCAACCGCAAATGGCCGCAATTATATGACATAAAGCAGTAAAATCGTCTCCTATCGCCTCAAAACCGCTCCATAACGACTTGCGACGGCCATTTTACACCTGCGACGCCTATTTTCCGACTTGCGACACCCTTCGGACGATCTTCGATGCCCTTCGGGCGATTTGCGACGGGTTGCGGACGATCTGCGACGCCCTTTGGACGATTTGCGACGCCAAAAACCCGCTTTTTATGATGTTTCTGGCGATTTGTGATGTGTAAAAGGCTGCAATTTGACCGCGTTGGCCGCTCAAATTATCGTGGAATTATGCACATAACGGAGAATGACAGGTTGCTTTCTCCCTCTCCGCCACGAAGTGGGGGAGAGGGCCGGGGTGAGGTGGCGCATTTTATCAATTCCCCTCACCCTGACCCTCTCCCCGCCGGACGGGGAGAGGGAAATACATCCATTGTTTGTCATCTGCATAGTCCCAAATTATCGCAAAATAGTGGGATTATGCAGTTGAGGGAAGTAAGACCCGACCGGGCGTGTCTTCAATTTGCGGAGCGCGGCCGTCCCCGGCCGCAGCGTCTCTCGCCGGACAGAAGGCGGCTCGCAGTTTCCAGGCAAGCGTTGTTTGCGGACGTTGCTGCGCCCGGGGACGGGCGCGCTCCGCTGTCGCCGGTTTTATTTGAAAACTTTTTGGAGAACACCGCCTAACCCAAACAACGAATCACAAATTGATTGGGCCATGTCCCAAATGTAAATCCGAAGTTCTTGAGGGGAACACAGGCTATTTTTGCCGAGCGCAAGGATGCGGTTTCAAACTTGGCGGAGTCGTCATGGGTCAGTTTTTGAATTCCTCTCAAGCTTCAAAACTCTTCCGAGAGGGGCGGACTGATTTGCTTTCTGAATTTATATCCAAGCATGGCCGTCAATTTTCTGCGTATTTAATAGTTGATGAATTGGGAGACGTGAGATTTGATTTTCCAAAGCGAGATTCAAAAGAATTCGCCGCGCAGCCAAAACCAGCCGCCGCCAAAACAGTAAAAGCTGAAAAGCCGGCTGTTTCATTAAAGGAAAACCAAAAACCACAACCCAAGCAAAAGGAATTCTTTAATTTGATAAAAGCAATCGGGATCAGGAGCACTCCGAAAGATTTTTTCTGTTGTCCCGCGCAGGAGTTGAAATCATGGAAAACGAGAGAATTTTACCGACTATAGAGTTTACCCTTCCCGAAGGAAATTCATTGGGTATCGTAAAGGAGTCCCAAGCATTGAAACAATTCATCCGTGCTGAGTTGTTGCCTTAATTTTCATCCGTGTTCAATCCGTGGCTGAAAAACTCACACGCCAATATCTTCATTCCAAAGTTCCGGCTTGGCCTTGATGAAATCGCGCATGAGCCGGATGCACGCCGGGTCTTTTTCCTTTTCTTAAATCGCGTTGTGATTAACTTCGACAAAAATGAAATTGCCAAACGCAGACAAGGCTGTGGTCGGGCGCGGGAAAATTTTGGATTATCTGCTCAATCCGACGCATCGGCATGGAGCAAGCAAGGCGCGGTTCTTTGCGAGGTTTGGCTTTCGCGCGGAAAAATGGGAGCAACTGGCGCAGGCATTTCACGTTCACGGAATGACGCATGAAGTGAAACGAACGCGGGCGACGGGTTTCGGCCCGCGTTACGAAGTGGAAGGAAAACTGGCTGCGCCAGACGGGCGTTCGCCGCGCGTGCGCTCGGTCTGGCAGTTCGATCACGGAACAGTTGCGCCAAGGTTGATAACAGCCTATCCTTTGGAGGATTGATGAAAATCAAAGAACATGATTGCGTGGTGTTGACGGCGGATTTGCCCGGCGAAAATCTCAAGGCAGGCGACGTCGGCACAATCGTCCACATTCATAAAGGCGGCGTGGCTTACGAGGTTGAATTTTTCACATTTGTCGGCGACACGATTGCCGTAGAGACAGTGGATGCTTCCAATGTGCGTCCGGTTGGCAAACATGACATCAGCCACGTCCGGGAATTGCAAACGGCGTAAGATTCGTTTTGCCGCTCACACGCCAATATCTTCATTCCAAAGCTCCGGCTTGGCCTTGATGAAATCGCGCATGAGCCGGATGCACGCCGGGTCTTGCAGCACTTCCACTGCTACAAAGAATTCCACTCATCCAAGGAAACCGGCCGTGCGAGGATGGCTTCGACTTGCCGGAGAAGCAGCCGGATTTGCGGCACTGAGAATTCGGAATTGGTCGGGATGGTCTGGCGGTGCTGGCCGTAAATCATGAACTGGTGGCGTGTGCCGGAATACGGGCCGTCAAAACCGAGCGCGCGAAGCCGGCGGATGAAGTCGCGCCGTTTAAGTGGTCGCCAGCCGGCCATTTTGAACCTTGTTCAAATCAATGCCGGCCAGCACGGGCAGCTTGTGACCGAGTTTCAGGCCGACAAGAATCCAGTCCTCCAGGGTCGAGCGCAGTTCGACTTCGCATTCGCGCAGGGATTTTCCGAATGCGGCGACGCCTTTCAGCTTCGGGATTTCTCCCGCGAACGAGCCGTCTTCCAGCTTGTCATAACTTGCCAGTTCCAGCGCGGCTTCAATGTAGGCGGTGATCGGAAACATCGTGGAAGAAGATTAAATCATTGGTGAAGAAAAACAAGCGGGAGATTTTTCACACGCCAATATCTTCATTCCAAAGTTCCGGCTTCGCCTTGATGAAATCGCGCATGAGCTGGATGCAGTCCGGGTCTTGCAGCACTTCCACTTTCACGCCTTGCGAGCGGACGTATTCCTCCGGCCCTTGAAACGTCTGGTTCTCGCCGACGACGATGCGCGGGATTTTGTAAAGCAACGCCGCACCGCTGCACATCGGGCACGGCGAAAGCGTGGAATACAAAACGCAGCGCGAATAAACTTTTGCCGTGAGCCGTCCGGCGTTTTCGAGGCAGTTCATTTCCACGTGGTGGATCACGCTGCCGTGCTTCACGCGCTGGTTGTGCCCGCGCCCGATGATTTTGCCGTCGCAAACCAGCACCGAGCCGATGGCAATGCCGCCCGCGGACAATCCCTTTTTTGTTTCTTCAATCGCGGCTTGGAGAAATGCGTCCACGCCGGCGATTAAATTATTTGTTGGCGGACGGCGAAAGCAAAATCACGGTCACGGAATACGGCTGGAACACGCGGGAAAAGTTTGTGGCTGCCTCTGTGAATTGTTCTTGCGCGATGTCTGGCGAGCCAATCCCAGTGCGCGCGGCTTCGTCCTGCGGGATGCCGTAGGAAAAAACCGTCGCGTTTGTGGACGGGCTGAAATTGGCGAGCGAAAAATCCGCCGTCAAGCTGTTTGCCGGGTTTTTGTTGATGACCAGCAGCGCGAGCGAGCCGTCCGCGCGCCGCGCAGCGTAGGTGGCAAGCAGCGGATTGTCGTTGTTCGCGCGCAAAATTCTGTCGCCTCCGCGCGCGAATTTTTTCAGCAGTTTTTCAGCGTAAAAAGTCGGATAACGGTTCGTCGGGCCGGAAAGCAGCCCGTAATCGCCATATTGCCCCCAGCCGTAAAGCGACGGGTCGTTATTGTTATTTGTGTTGCGGCCGTTGCGCAAATCCCACCAGACGAGCGCGTTGAATTCCGTCTGCGCGATCTGCCCGAAGCTGTCGGCCAGATAAAGCGCGTTGACGAGACTGGTCGTTTGTTTGCCGGGTCTGTCGGAAACAGAATTGTTTTCCGTGCAGACCAGTTCCACATTTGCGCCCGCGTCGCCAAAATAATCTTTCAACTGCTGCCGCAAATCCGCCGCCTCATCCGGCCACGTTGCGGCGGACTGTAGCAAACTCGTGTCGTTTTCCTTTCCGTGATTCTGCGGGTAACGGTGGTAAATGAGAAAGTCCGGCGTGTCGCCGAGATTTTTTAACGTGCTCAAAACAATCGGCGTCCAGCCGCTGTGTTTTATTCCTGAGCGCGGATTCAAGACCGAATGGTTTGTATGGCTGTTGTATCTGTCCTCGCCCGCTTCAGCCACGACGCCGATTTTGATGTCCGGATCGGCGGCTTTCATTTGCCGTAAAAAATCGCCCGCTCGCGTCGCGTAAGTCACAGGATCATGTTGCGGAGAGTTTTCATCGTGTTCCCAGCCGCCGTAATTTTCATTGCCGATTTCCCAATACTTGAAGCCGTAATGATTTGTGACATTTGAATAACGCACCCACGCCGCCGCCTCATCCGGCGTGCCGGAGCCGTAATTTACCGTGATGAAAACCTGTGCGCCGATGTTCGTGGCGACGTGCGCGAATTGGTCAAATGAAGCCTCACGCCGCTTTGAAATTGCCGACCAATGATATTCATCCGAGGTCGAGCCACCCGGAAACCGCAGTGCTTGGATTCCCATTTCGCGCAGATTGTCGGCGGTCTCGTCCGAACTAAAATGTGAATCCCAGATCGCCGTGTTCACGCCAAACAGCCGCGCATCAACTATGCGGATGGTTTGGCGCGCGTCCACTTCCACATGGACGGCATCCGTTTGGGCGACGACGATGGTCGCGCAGCCAAAAACAAAAAAAATCCTGATGAACCAATTCATTTTTTAACGCGCGAATATCTGGCGGATGACGTCTTCAATCGGCACTTCCTGGATGTCAATGTCCGTCACCGGCAGCTCGTCCAGCAGCGCCTTGCACGCCGGGATGACGCGATCGCGTTTGACTTTGAGCGTGATGGCATCGGGAGTTTTTTTCACGACTTCCCCGTAATGTGCCAGTTTCTCCGCCGGATGCTTCTCCGCATTTTCACATTGAATCGTGATGAGTTTGAAATCGGCAAAGCGGTCCACGATTTCACTTAATTTGCCGTCGAAGAAAATTTTGCCGTGGTCAATGATGATAACGCGCTCGCACAATTCCTGGATGTCAGCCATGTAATGGCTCGTGAGCAGGATTGTCGTTTTTTGCGCGGCATTGTGGCGGCGGATGAAATCACGGACGGTTTTCTGCGAAGTCACGTCGAGGCCGATGGTCGGTTCGTCGAGGAAAAGGACTTTCGGCTGGTGCAGAAGCGACGCGATAAGCTCCATTTTCATCCGTTCGCCGAGGGAAAGTTCGCGGACGCTGACGTTGAGCTTGTCCTTGACGTTGAGCAGTTCGGTCATTTCGCCGACGGTCTGCTCGAAGCGGTCTTTGGGAATGCCGTAAATTTTGGCGTTCAGCTCCAGCGATTCGCGCGCGGGCAAATCCCACCAAAGCTGGTTTTTCTGGCCGAGCACGAGCGCGAACTGGCGGCGGTAGCCATCGTCGCGTTCCCACGGCGTGTAGCCGAGAACTTTTGCCGAGCCGCCCGTCGGATAAAGCAGGCCGGCAAGCATTTTCAAAGTGGTTGTTTTGCCCGCGCCGTTCGGTCCGAGAAATCCGACAAGCTCGCCTGGCTCGATTTTGAAGCTGACTTCATTGACGGCGACGGTCTGTTCGTATTGACGGTGAAACAATCCTTTGACCGCACCGGAAAAGCCCGGCTGCTTTTTGTAAGTGCGGAATGCTTTTGTAAGATTGCTGACTTCGATGACCGGCATGAAATTTTTAGTTTTAAGTTTTGAATTTTTAGTTCCGACGCAAATTAACTAAAAATTCAAAATTAAGAATTAAAACTTTTACCGCGCCAATTGTTTTTCCAGATAATGCACGACTTGGCGGACGTTGGCATCCACTTCCATGCGGTCTTTGACGAGGCGGCAGGCATGCAGCACGGTGCCGTGGTCGCGGCCGCCGAAGGCCTCGCCGATGGCACTGAGGGAGGTCTCGGTCATTTGGCGCGAGAGGAACATGGCGACCTGACGCGGAAAAGCGATGTTCTCGGGACGGCGCTTGCTGGTCATGTCCGCCAGACGAATATCGTAATGCTCGGCGACTTTCTTCTGAATGACCTCGATGTTGATCGAGTAGCGGCCTTCTTCGTGAAGGACTTCGCGCAGCAGGCCCTCGACGACTTCGAGGCTGAGGTGTTTGCCGGTAAGGGCGGCAAAGGAGGCGACGCGGATGAGGGCGCCTTCGAGGCGGCGGATGTTGGTGCGAATCCGGTTGGCGAGAAAGTTCATGATTTCCTCGGAGAGCTGAACCCCCATGACCTGGGCCTTCTTTTGCAGAATGGCCAGGCGCATCTCGACATCGGGCGGCTGCAGGTCGGTCACCAACCCCCACTCGAAGCGTGAAACCAGGCGCTGCTCGAGGTTTTGAATTTCGCTGGCCGGCCGGTCGCAGGTCAGCACGATCTGCTTGTGCGCCTCGTGCAGCGCGTTGAACGTGTGGAAGAATTCCTCCTGGATGCGCTCTTTGCCCGCGAGAAACTG
>CAYPTV010000153.1:0-6935 GCA_964413505.1 uncultured Bifidobacteriaceae bacterium
CGGCGGTAAGAAAAACGGGAACTGTCTCGCCGCCATGTTCGTTGTCACCGATGACAACGCCCGGTGGCTCTCGCACGATGGCGGGCGCGGCCTTCGTCCGGCCGGAATCGCGCAGCAGGACGGGTGAACGCACGGCACTCGAAGGCAGATGCACAAAGCCGGTCAATTCGTCGCTGTTCAAAATCATGCCCGTGCGCCGCGACTGCCGGGCAATCACATCCCCAAGGTGTTCAAGGTAGGGATATTCTTCATTGCGAAGCGGGATGAGGGCGTTGCCCTGGGGATTGGTGAACACGCGGAGTGATCCGGCAAGGTCACGCCCAAACCCATACAGGCGGGCGCGTGACGAGGTGCGCGCCATGATGCGGACAACTGCGGCAAAAAGGGGTTTGTTGATTTTATCTCCTGCTGCATTTGCCAATTCGGGTGCATCAATGAAAAACGGCTTGCCGTCGGCATGTGTGACGGAAGCCAGAATGCTTTCTGCCCAGCGATGTTGCACCGGCTGCCAGAGGACTTGAAACAATCCGAGTTCGCCGGGCTGCAATCCTGCCAGTGCGCCGATGATGCCGATGAAGGGGTCAAGCTTGCCGCTGGCAAGCGGCAGCATAAACTCGCGTTCAAGCCCGAACTCAACCGCGAACGCCTCGTTGCCGTCACTGGCCATCCATGCCTTTTCCAACGTGCCTTCCTGTTCCCGGAATTGCGCGTCGGGAAAGTGCGCCTGCAATTGGCGGCGGAGCAACGGGGCGTCATATTCGGCTGCGGCAAATTGCGCCGTCACTTTGTTGGGCGTGCCGAGCAGTTCAAAGGCGATGGGTTCACGGCATAATGAGAGGCTTAAAAGAAATTGTTCAAACGCCTCCTTGTGGATGTCGAGCTTGTCTGGCAAAGATGCCTGAAACTCAATCAGTTTTTCCCGAACCAGTGATTGCGGTTCGGGTTCTTCCTCCGGCTCCGGTTCAATTTTCTCTGGCAGCTTATCGGTGCTTAATTTACCGCTCAATTTTTGCACCAGCGAACTCAAAAATGTAGGCTTGCGTCCGTCGTCAATTGCCGGTGCGTCGGGCAAGTAGTGTCCATGGAAGGGTCGAAATGGAGGTTCGGGACAAACGGGTTCGTCAAACACCTGCCAGCCGCGACCGCGCAATTCCCACTGGTGAAATTGGCCGGTTAATTGTTCGTCGAGCCGTGACATGATGCGTCAGGCAGCGGGCGAAATTCGCGGCAGTTGCACCACCGTTGGTTTATACAACTCGTCAAGAATCGGGCTGTAATCGTTGAATTTAATCAATTTGATGCCCTTTGCTCCCGTGGCTTCCTCCACCTTCGCTTTGACCACATCGTTCACTGTGTCGCGATACATGAGCCGGCATATTCTTCAGCCCTTCGCACTGTGCGACGTTGAATACGAAATACATGCGGAGCAGCGGCATTTTTTCAACTTCGCCGGATTCCTTGTTCGTCAGTTCCATCTGTTTCCAGAACACGACGGGGCAGGCTTTTTCGCCCTTCTTGACGCTGCCGCCAAGCTGGACTGCCTGACGGAACGTGAGCCAGTGCGGTGATTCATAGCCCGCCGCCATGAGCAGGAACGGATTGATGCCGCGATACGGCTTCTGGGTGACGAGATTGCGGGGCAATCCGGTAGTGACCGACCACGGCTTGTGCCAGGGGACTGTGCCCTGCGACAGCAGGCCGGTGATGCGTTCGGTGATGCGTTCATACGATTTTATGTTCATATATTTCCTTTGGTTATGGGTTTGTTGAAGAACTATCCATGCTCAAGCGTATCTCCCTCCGCCGTTTTGATGAAGACGCCAAGATGTGCCGGAAGCGGCAACATGAAAAAAGGGCGACCCTGACGGATCGCCCCTGTGTTTTACTCTGCCTTGAATTTCAACTGTGATGCCAGACATTCGCCGGGTTCAACGTCATCGCGCGGCCCCAGATATACCGGCTGATGCAGGCAATGGCTGGCGCGGAAGGCGTAGAGATACCGCACCTCCACGACCGCGCCGACCTTGGGAATGTCGTGATTGGCCGGGATGGTGACGTTGCCGCATGAAACCAAGCTCCGTCCATTGAACAGACCGACCTCCACGCTGCGTTTTTGGTTTATCCTGGCAGCGATGGCGGACACCGTGGCAACAAACTTGAATTTCAACTGCGGCCCGCCGCTGTTGGGCTTGCCGGGCGTGTATGGCGCGTCCAACCGCTTGAATACTATGCCCTCGCGTTTTTCCTCCCGCAACCGCTGCCACAGTGCGGTCTTCCGCTGCGTCGTGAACGCCGTCTCAACTAATCCGATATGCGGAAATGGATACTGACTACTGGACAATAGCAAGTTCACCAGACGCTGATGCCGTTCCCGATACGGCAACGGCCGCAGGTTTTCGCCGTTCAATTCGAGGAGATCGAAGGCGTGATACTTATCGCCGATGGATTCGCCATCGGGAATGAAGCTGCCGGGCAGGATGCGGATGTCATCTGACACGGTTTCCGGCAATCCCACCAGCAATCCTTTCTTGTTGATGCCTTCGATGTGTTCGTCCTGCTTGCGGATCAAGAGATGCCGCCCGTCGAACTTTTCCTGCGCACAATATTCATCATTGTGCAGCAACCGCTCAACATCGGATTCTTCGATTGCATTCAGCAACTGCGGCAAAATTCCCGATGATTGTTTGTCCGTATGCTGATATGGCGTGCCGTTCTCGCCCTCGGTGTAGCCTTTGGCTTTCTTTTCGTTGACGAGTTTGGTGAAGATTTTCTTCGCCATGTCGTAAGGCACTGGCAAACTCGTTTTCGTCCCTGTCGTCATCGTTGACCCGCGCCGCCCATAGGCGAACTGGACGGCGAACAATTTGCCCTCCGGTTCAATCCTGGCCTGATACACCTTGTCCGATGAGCCTTCGCGGTAATACAAAGTGACCCAGTCTTCTGTTTCGCTAAACGTATTCATGTTTTTCCTTTCTGTTGGTTGTTGGTTTGAAATGAACTGCCATCCTGAAGCGTATCTCCCCGCGCCGTTTTGATGAAGACGGCAAGATTTGCCGGAAGCGGCAACATTAAAAATGGGCGACCCTGACGGATCGCCCTTGTGATTTGTAACTGCACTTTCGATTTATCGCGCCACTTGAAACAGGGAGTTTTGGGCTTTGTCAGCAACCCGGCGAGCCTGCTCCTGCTGCTTGTGCTCAAGGGTAATGCGGCTCACCGTCAAAGCCGGTTTCGACAATCAGGTTGAACGTCTTCGGCGCAAAGCCGAATCCCACTGCGGGATCGGCAGCCTCCGTTTGAATCGCTTCATACCGACAGTCAGGTGACGGCATGATTCATCGCCTCAATTTTCCCCGGCTGGTTGCGGGTCGGATTGCAGAGGTCGAGGCAATGATCCTCGACGGAGTCACCCTGCACCTTGGATATGCCTTTGAAACCCATGCCCAGCCGCAGAGTTTTGCGGTGGTGGCGGGATCAAACCTCACCGTGAATGTTACGGTCACCGGTTCACCAGCACCTGGTTTACAATGGCAATTCAACGGCATCAACCTTTCCGGGGCAAACCTTGATTCACTAACACTCAACAATATGTCGGTGACGCAATCCGGCAGTTATACGGTGGTTGTGACGAACAGTTTTGGTAGCGTGACGAGTGCGGTGGCGCGATTGACAGCCGTGATTATCAATAAGCAATGGACGGGAGCCGGCGACGGTCAATCTTGGAGCGATGTTGACAATTGGAGTGGAAGCACATTACCCGCTTCCACCGACAGCATTTATATTGGCGGGAGCGGAACGATTTCGAACGTCCCTAGCGGGCTGACGTTAAACAATCTTATTTGCCAGCAGGCACTTTCGATCACTGGTTCATTGACGGTGAATGGCGCGGTAAATGTGGCGTCAAATCTTTATCTCGCGCCACGAATTTCAATTGTCGCTAACGGGACAAATTCGGCTTTCATTGGTGAAGGCAGCATTATAGCAAATCAAGTGAGCATGTATGTTCAACAAGGAGGATTAATTAGTCTTCCGGCTTTGACCAATTATCTAAACGGAGACACTGGAAATTGCATATTGCAGGCAAGCGGGGCCGGGAGCGTGCTGGATTTGCCAGCATTACAGCAAATTACAGGACCGTATTATCTGTGTTCTGATCTCACGCTGCAAGCATTGTCAGGAGCCAGATTAAATCTTAAAAATGTCAATATGATGTCTTGCTCATATGTTAATCCAGTTGGTGGTAATGATTGTGGTGGCGGCATCCGAGTTTTTGCTGATGGCACAAACAGCGTAGTAGATTTAACCGGATTGCAACAATTTACTGGCACTTCTGGAGGAACATCGTCGGGCTCGCAAATGCAACCGAGCAATGGCGGGCAAATTATGGTTCCGAATTTAGGTTATACGATTGGGTTAAGCTTATATGTGTCAGGTGGAATGACTTTCAGCTTGCCGGCTTTGACCAATTATCTAAACGGTGACAGCGGGAATTGCACATTGCAGTCGAGCGGGGTTGGGAGCGTCCTGAATTTGCCGGCACTACAACAGATCACCGGGCCATATTATCTGTGTTCTGTCCTTAATCTGCAAGCAGCGCAAGGAGCCCTGTTGAACATTAAAAATGTAAATATGATGTCTTGCTCATACGTCAACCCGGTTGGCGGCAATGGTTGCGGCGGCGGCATCGTCGTAAGCGCCGATGGCACGAACAGTGTGATTGATTTGACTAATTTGCGGATGTTTACCGACAACAACAACGGTGGAACGCAGTATCCATCATATATGCGTCCAAGTAACGGCGGGCAGATCTTGGTCCCGAACTTGGGATACGCAATGGGGTTAAGCCTGTATGTGGCTGGCGGGATGACGTTTAGTTTGCCGGCGCTGACCAATTATTTAAATGGGAATGTTGATAATTGCATATTGCAGGCGAGCGGGACTGGAAGCGTACTGGATTTACCGGCATTACAACAAATCGCGGGGCCTTATTATCTGTGTTCTGATCTCACGCTGCAAGCGTTGCAAGGCGCTAGGCTTAATTTAAAAAATGTCAACTTGATGTATTGCTCTTTCGTCAATCCGGTTGGAGGCAATGATTGCGGTGGCGGTATTAATGTAGATGCCAGTGGCACGAACAGCGTAATCGACCTGACTGGATTGGTTACTTTTAATGGTCTTGGAAATATTTCACAAGAAAATGATGGGGCTGTTTTGCTCAATACAAATACAATCTATGGTAACGTCAGCATCCAGCTTGCCCCCGCCGTTTTGTCTGCGCCACAAAGTCTTTTCACCGTTAGCAGCGGTTTGACCGTCTTATATTCGATAGCTGTTTCGGCTTCTGCACCCGCCTACTATCAATGGTATTCCAATAATATTCCAATTGCAGGCGGCACAAACAGCACGTTGATTTTCAATAATGTCCAGCCTTCTTGGTCTGGAAATGGTTATTCAGTGGTCGTCAGCAATGTCTATGGTAGTGCCACCAGTCCGGTTGCAATCCTCACAGTTCCCACGGAATCAATTATGACCACGGTCACCGGTAATGGCTCCATTGAAATCTCGCCGACGGCTGCCAATTACTTTCTCGGCCAGACTTTTACCCTCACTGCCGTGCCGGGAAATTACTCTGCTTTTGTTGGTTGGAGCGACTCTAATCCGAACAACCCCCGTAATATTGTCGTCAATACGAGTAACTATTATATTGCCATTTTTACTAATACCTCACCAGCGGTGAACATTGTTCAAGTAGGAGGGCAGTCGGTGGTATTGTATCCGATGTCGGGATCCAATTGCGTCCTGATGACCACCACCAACTTGCTTACCGGCCCTTGGGTTCCTGCAACCAACGGAGTATCTTTGATCGCCATCACCTTCAGCAATGTCCCCCCAGGTGCATTTTTCCGACTGCAATGTCAATAGGCGCTTCGAATGGGGGAATGAGATTGTTTTTACGCAATTGATGCGATTCTCACAAGCTAAAAAAAACCATTTCGTTAGGTTCTCAAAATTAACAATTGATCGTATTCATCCAGCGTTTCAACTTTTCACCTATCTTGGCGCGCGGAACGGCAAACCGTTCCCGCGACAGGGCGATGAGTTTGTCCCTCCGTCCAACACGGTTTTCCAACGGCGGCAACATTTTCGCCCGGAACGGTTCTCGATTCATTCCATCCTCCAGCAATTTCACCGCCGCTTCATAGCGGTCAAGGTCAACCAGCACGCTCGCCGGAAACGTGTTGCCGAATTCCTTTTCCATCACTTCGGCGTCGGTATTGCCGATGCGAAATGAAATCAGGGTTCCTGCATTGCCGAATACCGCCTGCCGGATCGGCAGCGGAAGCTGGTCAATGTATTGGTGCGACAGTGTGAGGCACGAACGATATTTGCGGGCTTCAGCGAGAATCGAGGCGAACGCATCAGTCGAAAAGTTCTGGAATTCGTCAATGAAGAGGTAAAAATCCTTTCGTTCCTCCTCCGGCCGGTTTGCCCGCGCCATTGCGCCAAGCTGGAATTGCGTTGTCAGCAATGAGCCAAGCAAGTTCGCCTTGTCGTGTCCAAGCCTGCCTTTTGACAGATTTGCGATGAACAACCTTTGATTGTCCATGACGAAGGGAATGCTCACTTTGTTTCTCACTTGACCCAAAATGTTTCGGATCACCGGATTCAAAAGAAACTGGCCGAGCTTGTTTTGAATCGGCGCAATGGCCTCTCGTTTGAACCGCTCGTCATATCCGGCATATTCCTCCGCCCAAAACGCCTTGATGAACGGGTCTTTGATCTGCCGGACCACTTTGGCGCGGTATGTGTCATCCGTGAGCATCCGGTTGACGCCCAAAAGTGTGGCATTCCGGCAGTCCAAAAGAGCTGACACCGCGTTGTAGAGGATGTATTCGAGCCTCGGTCCCCATGAATCCCGCCAGATGCCCTTGAAC
>CAYPTV010000154.1:0-6930 GCA_964413505.1 uncultured Bifidobacteriaceae bacterium
GATGGTCAGCGTCACGCCGAAGCCCTTGATTTCGCCCGTGCCCATGAAAATCAAAATGATGGACGAGATGAGCGTCGTGACGTGCGAATCAAAAATCGTCCCGAACGCCCGCGCATAGCCGGCGTCAATCGCGCCGCGCAAAGATTTTCCTTTCGCAATTTCCTCGCGAAGCCGTTCGTAGATCAGCACGTTTGCGTCCACGGCCATGCCGATGGTCAGGACCACGCCGGCGATGCCCGGCAGCGTGAGCGTCGTGCCGATGCTGCACATGACGCCCAGCAGGATGATGATGTTCGTGATGAGCGCGACGTTCGCGGTAAGCCCGGCGATCCAATAATACGCCAGCATGAACAGCGACACGAAAACAACGGCGGCGATGGACGCATAAATGCCATGATGAATCGTATCAACGCCCAGCGTCGCCGACACGTCCTTGGAATAAACAATCTTGAGCGGCGCGCGCAGCGGATTCTGTAGGACGGCCGCCAGATCCTGCGCCTCCTTGTCCGTGAAATGGCCGGTGATCTGGCCGTTCTTGTCAATCTCCCCCTGGATGGTCGGCGCGGAATAAAGATCGCCGTCCAGGACGATGGCCAGCCGCCGGCCCATGTTGTCGCGCGTCACTTTTCCAAACTTGCTGCCCGCATCGTCCGTCAATGTGAAGTCAATCTCCGGGTCGCCCATCTGCCCGCGTCCCATGCCCGCCCGCGTGACGATGTCGCCGGCCAGACCGTTCGCCGCCTTCTTGCTGACGATGACCACTTCCGGTTCCTGCGGCTTGCCGTCGCGCGGCGGCAGAATGTGCTTCAACATTTCATAGCCCGGCGGGACCGGCTCGTTGTTCTTGATGATCTCGTCGCTGTCCTCCTTGACGAGACGGAATTCCAGATACGCCGCCTTCTGGATGTTCGTCATCGCGCTGTCCTTGTCCGCCTCGGACAATCCGGGCAGCTCGATCAAAATGCGGTTGCCGCCGGCGGGCTTGATCTCCGGCTCGGCCACGCCAAAGGCGTCCACGCGCTTGCGCAAGACCTCGACCGCCTGCGACAACGCCCCGCTGATGTCCTCCGCGCTCGTGACCTTGTTCGTGTCATCCGACGATGAGACAATCTTGTTCGTGTCCATCTCCACCAGGAACTCCGTGCCGCCCTGCAAATCGAGGCCGAGCTTGATCTTGCCCGCCGCGTCGCGCTGGATCTGGTTCAGGATGTAGGTCGTCGGATGAAGCTGGTCACGCGCGTTGATGAAAGAAAAATAATTCTGGATGTCGTTCGTGCCGATGGCCGCCTCCAGGTTGGCGAACTCCCGGCTCGAATTCGTCTGCTGCATCGTCTGCGCCTGCCTGACGATGGCCGTGAAGTTCGTGTCCTGATCCACCGCGCGCGACGCGAACTGCCCGATCAAGTCCCGCGACGTCGGCGGATAAATTTCAGCCAGCGACCAGCAGACCACCGCCACGACAAATATGAACCAGCCAAGATTGTTTTTTTTCATTGCCGTTCAGGATTCCGTGGCCGCCGCGCCTTCGAGGATTTGCACCACCGAGGCCTTTGTGACCTCCATCTTCGCGTCCACCGAGCGGAGCGACACGGTGCTGTCCTTGACCGTGATGACCGTGCCGACGATGCCGCTGGACGTGACCACCTTGTCGCCGGACTTGAGCGCCTCCAGCAATTTGGCCTGCGCCTTGCGCTGCTGGCTCTGCGGGCGGATCATCAGGAAATACATCACGACAAAGATCAAAATCATCGGGACCAGCAGCCCGAAGGGCGAACCCTGCTGCGCCGCCGGACCCCCCGGCGAAGCGGGCGCCGATGTTGTTGCCGTTGTTGCCGGCGCGGTCGCGTCCGCCAAAAATCCAGTAAATCCGTTCAAGTGCATAATTTGAAAAGTGGCCGCACACTTTAATTAAGCGTGGGCAAAAGGCAAGTTTAATTGCCCGGAGATTTTGGCGAACGAACCCGTCGGCCAGTCTGCCGGGATGCCATTTTGCCCCGGAGCAAAGCCATTTTTCTCCGGCGATAAACTATTTTCCCTCGCTGGAAAATCATTTTTCTCCGCCGGTAAATGGTTTTTCCCCGGCGATAATTCATTTTCCTTTGCCGATAAATCATTTTTCTCCGCCGGTAAATCATTTATCGCCGGGGAAAAATGGCTTGTTTGGAGGGAAAACCGGGTAGTGGGTCAGTTTGAATCCGGCGGCGTTTCGCGTGAAACTTCTTCTGGCTTGGCGGGAGCAACATCGGCTTTAGGAGTGGCTGGCTTGGCGATGTGGCCTTTATCTTGAAGAATCTTGACGTATTGATCTACTGAAATGTTGCAATTTGCAAATTCTCTACACTGCCTTGGCGAGATTTTCATCTCCTTTGGAATGTGACCGTGGCCTAACTCACCAGAACCTCGGCGAATGCCAAATTGAATTGCTATAACCCCATTGTGCCGAAACTGAACCAAAGTATGAGGTTTTCTGCCCTCAAATGTTTGCGCTTTAAGCTTTTTTTGTATAGCCCAAGCGTCGGATTGGACGAATGGTTTCAAGTTATTTTCCGAATGAACGACTCAATTATTCTCAATTGTCTCTTGGGTTCTATCCCAAGATTTTTTTCAGGTTCGTTAGAAAGACTGTCAAAATAGTCCAAAATAAGGCTTTTCAAGTTGCTGACAGATTCTTCTTCGTTTTCCCCGGTTGTGTGAATGTTGGCATCGAACCATCCAGCCTCAAACTCATCTTCAACGGCTTTGACGGAAACCAGAATCGGCATCAAAACTGCATAAGGCTCTGGTGCAAAAGTAGCGATTGGAATAATCCTAGTTTTGGCAGCGATAAGAGCATTAAGTTGTGATTTTAGTTCGCTAACCGCGCATTCCATGAGTGAAAACCGCAGTTCGATTTTTTTCTTTTCTACTACTTCCGAAACGAGTTTTGCGATTAGGTTTGGCACTACGCTTGCCCAATCGGTAGAAAAAACATTTTCTGATTGAACGCTGCCTGCTCCTTTTGAAAAAAATGGATTCTTAAATCCGCCAACAGGCTTATCGCAATCCATCAAATCC
Source organism: uncultured Bifidobacteriaceae bacterium (assembly GCA_964413505.1). Classification (GTDB taxonomy): domain Bacteria; phylum Verrucomicrobiota; class Verrucomicrobiia; order Limisphaerales; family UBA11358; genus UBA11358. The sequence continues at coordinate 3,055 of CAYPTV010000154.1, forward strand.
CATTTCGTCCCGCCGTGGTGGGGCGACCAAGCTTCAAACTGTTGGTTTCTTTGGCTCATTTGATGTTTTTCCCAATATAAATACGTTGAGCGCATTTTCAAGCGTGTTTAATGCGTCGGTTAAATAATTTTCGGAAATTATCGTTTTGAAGTTTTCGGCTTCGATTGTAACGCCTATGTGTTTCCCGTCACTCAATGCCAGCCAATTGATTTCAGTTGCGGGCGATCCCTTTATGGAAAGTTGTGCGCCTTTCAATTTAATCTCAACCGAGCCAAGCTGGGTTTTGAAAAGCAGAGATTTAATAATTCCGTTTTCGGGCAACGCATTGATTTCGACCTCGAACATGGCGGCTAAATCCACTTCTATTTCTTTTCCAATTAAATTAGAAATTTTATGCTGGATTTCATCAACGGATAAGGCCGCTTCGGTAATTGATTTTTCGTCAACAAATTCTCGCTCGGTGATGTCGAGATGAAAGTGTTTTCCAGTGCGGTCGCCCAAACCGAGGGTGAGGATGGACTCCTTGTTCAAATTGGCATATCCGTCTTTTTCCGTTTTCAGCCAATTTAATAGCGCCGCGTCGTCGGTTTTTATTTCACCGCAGGCCACAAGCCTAATGCAATGGGAAAGTTTTATATCTGGCAACGTGATTGGCATAACAGATTGAATCAGGTTAAATCCAATCCCTGCCGATTTCAATGCCAAAAAAAGCCTTTGTTTATGCGGCTGTAATGAGATTCACGATTTCTTCCAAGTCCCAAACGTGGTCTGCAATCCCGGCTTCCATCGCTGGCGTCACCCGCAAAGTTTGGTGAATCCGGCAAAAATTGTAATACATGAAGTAGAGGGCAACCATGTGTTCGTGATTCTCGACCTTTTTTGAAAATCCGTTTGTCAGCCGCGTGAACCGGCGCATTGACATCCGCATTGTCAGGTTTTGCCGCTCCGTGTGGCTGGTTGAAACGTGCCGGTGATCTGGCGTGCCGGAAATGACCGCCTTGCGTGCGCCCATGCACTGGCGCTTTTCCACGCGAACCCAAGTCGCCGGTCAATGTTGTTCCAGTTGAATTATCAAAATGATTATTTGACCGTTCCCTTTGGTTGAACCATTAATCTGTTTATGAAACTCATCGCCTTGCTTGTTGCCGCCGTTTTTCTCGTGCCCAAACTCATGGGCATGGATGACGGGCTTTACGATATTTCAGATTCGACACATCCCAAATTGATAGATGACCAGATTGCCAGCGTAACGATTTGGTCCACATCCAATGACAACCGCGCGTATTATCTTCAGGTTCGCGCGCCAAGTGGTTTTTTGCCAGCGCATGATAAAATGCAACTGGTGATTTCAAATCAGACGGTTCCGTTTAATGGCTGGGGACAGGAAGGCATGGAAAAAATCACGGTGCTGGATGCATCGCTCACGAATCTGGAAATCGTTCCGCTGATTGCACAGCATTTTCACACGAATGTTTTAGACCGGCATCATCCGGGAAATGAAATGCTCGTCCAATTCATTCCGGCCAAGGAGGAATTCTCAACGAACGAGCCGGTAACGGTGACTTTGCACATCACGAACATTGGGAAAACGGATTTTACGTATATGCAGGGCGGCAGCCAGCGTGGTGCGCGCGATAATCAATTTGCTTTCACGGCGGAATATTTAGGTCGCAAGATGCTTCCTGATGTTGGCGACCCGATGAATTTTGGCGGCCTCGGGTTCGGAGTGTTATTGAAGCCGGGACAAAGCCATGATTTGTCGGTTGATTTAAGAAAATGGTTCAACTTCACGTCGGGCGGGATTTATGAAATAAGAGGCAGCTATTCCATGGCGTTTCAAGACCCGGCCTCGAAGGATTTCCGCACCATCTGGGAGGATTACGCGTGCGGGCGATTTGAAATCAGGATGAAGCAATAGGGGTTGCTGCAATTAACGGATGGTTTTGTAACGAATCCTTTAAGCGCTGACCGTTTCCTTCGCCTCCGGCTCCACCCATTTGTTGTGTTCCTTGATGAGGTCAACCAGCCGGTTCACGGCCCCGGTCTTTTTCAGTTATTTTTTACGTCCAACAACCGCAACGTTGTCAGCCAGGGACAATTTGCCCAGGATTGATTCGGCGGCCTGGTAGGCAAGCCTCGCGGGAAGCATCCAGGGCGATTTTTTAAGGCCCGTTGTTTGCTGGAGCAGTTTTGCGCGTTCTGACCGGGGAATGTCGCGCTGTCCGCCGCGAAAATCCTTCCAAATGACCAAGGGGTTGAAGTGGGTGGATTTCATTCCCACGACAGCAAATTCAAGTTCCGCGAATTGCTTCAGGGTTTGGGGAGTGAAATAGTTCAAATGTTCCGGGAAAATATAGCGGTATTTCGCCCCAATCAGCCTGACGGCCAGTGAATTCATGTTCGGCGTCAAAATGAAACAATGGCCGCCGGGCTTGAGCAGTGAGGCGGCCTTTTTCAAGAAGAGGTTCGGAGTGGACAGATGCTCCATGACCGCCCAAAAGGTCACTGCGTCGAACTTTTCCTCGAATTGCTGGGACAGAAACTCACCCCTGGCGACGGGAACGCCCATTTTGGCGGCGTGCTCAAGCGGTTCGGTGGAAACATCGGTGCCCAGAACCTTGTAATCATCGGGGAAACGCTTTTTCAGTTGATGCAAGAATCCGCCGGAGGAGCATCCGACATCCAAAACCGAGCCTTGCCGGCAAAAAGACCTGAACAGCCGGAGTTCTCGTTTAAACCGCACGTCGGCGTAATCGCTTTGAAGCTTCTCCGGCGTGAGGTATTCGCTGCCGGCACGGTCATAGAAGTTTCCGGTGGCCATTTCTTCGGGTGCCGGATTGGCATAAATCATCGAGCAACGGACACAGCGGACCAGTTGAAGTTCCAGCTTGCGAAGAAATGGCGCGGCGGCGGCTTCACCGCACAACGGGCAGTTCCGATTGACATAGTTGGCCATGTTTCCGTTCGTCGGCTCAAATCAATACCCCAAAGAAGGCGAGGAGTCGTGCAAAATATTCCCTGACGGAATATCTCAAAGACCAAAACCCAAATGGTTCCTTGTCGGGGCAGATGGCCACCGCGTCAATCCCGAAATGGCGGCACAGGAAAATAGCCCGCGGAGCGTGGAAGTCATCGGTGACGATGATGATTTTGGAAAGATGATAGATTTCCGATGCCCGGCGTGCTGATTCCAGCGTTCTGTTCCCTTCGAAATCCAAATCAATTGCCGATTCGGGGACGCCTTTAGCCAAAAGTCCCTTGTCAATTTCCAGGACTTCGTTGAAGCCATGATTGTTTTTGTTTCCGCTGATCAGGAGGTGGTTGACTTTCCCGGCTTTGAAGATTTCGGCACCGGTTTCAATCCGGTTCAGAAAGTGCAAATTCGTTGAACCGTTAAACCGCAAACGGTCGGTGCCCAAAACCAAGGCATATTCCCTTTCTGGCAACGATGTGATTTCATGGTAGATACGGCTTTTTGCACTGAAGATGATGAAAAGATTGATGCCCAAAGTTGTTGCGAGGAACACGAGCGCAACAATCAGTAATTTCCAGAGATTTTTCTTCAGTCTGCTTGCCATTGTTCATTGTGGTCAAAATTCAGACGCTTGTCCCCGCCAGCCCCTGCTGCTAATGTCGTTTTGTTCGGTCAGGCATTCACCACTTCCGGCTCGACCCATTTGTTGTGTTCCTTGATGAGGTCAACGAGCCGTTCCACGGCCTCGGCCTCGGGGATGTTGAACTTGATGGCCTGCTTGCCGACGTAGAGGTTGATCTTGTTCGGGGCACCGCCCACGTAGCCAAAGTCCGCATCCGCCATCTCCCCGGGGCCGTTCACGATGCAGCCCATGATGGCGATCTTCACGCCCTTGAGATGCT
>CAYPTV010000155.1:0-6870 GCA_964413505.1 uncultured Bifidobacteriaceae bacterium
GCCCTCCAGCACCGTGCGTTCACCCGTCCTGCTGCGCGATTCCGGCCGGACGAAGGCCGCACCAGCCATCGTGCGCCAGCCGCCCGGCGTCGTCATCGGCGACAACGAGCATGGCGGCGAGACGGTTCCTGTCTTTCTCACCGCCGACCAGCGAGTGCGTCACACGCACATCATCGGTTCCAACGGCACCGGAAAATCATCACTTCTTTTCAATCTCATCCGGCAGGATATTTTGAATGGTGACGGCGTGGGCGTTCTCGACCCGCACGGTGATTTGATTGAACAGATTTTGGGAATCATCCCCGACGACCGGATTGACGACGTGGTGTTGGTTGACCTGTCCGATGAGGAATTTCCCATCGGATTCAACATCCTGCAGGCCAATTCCGAAAAGGAAAAAAGACTGCTCGCGTCCGATCTGGTTTCAGTGTTCCGGCGTCTTTCAACTTCATGGGGCGACCAGATGGACACCATTTTACAGAACGCCATCCTGGCATTTCTCGAAAGCAGCCGGGGCGGGACGCTGGCGGACTTGCGCCGTTTTCTGAATGAGAAGACTTACCGCAGCGAATTTTTGCAGACCGTCCAAGACCCGGAGCTGTTATATTATTGGCAGGAAATTTTCACGCCGTCCGGCGGCAACAAGTCCGTCGTTTCACTGGTCAGCCGGTTGAATGATTTTTTTAATCAAAAATCCCTGCGCAACATGGTGTCACAGCGGGACAACAAATTAAATTTCGCGGACATCATGGACAGCGGAAAAATCTTTTTGGCGAAGCTGTCGGAGGGCTTGGGCGGCGAGAAAAATTCCTATCTGCTGGGCACGTTGCTCATCGCCAAATTTCAGCAATTGACGATGGCGCGGCAGTCCCAGAAAATCGAAGACCGCCCGGACTTCTGGTTATACATAGACGAGTTCCAGCATTTTATTTCGCCGAGCATGACGAAAATTTTGACCGGCGCGCGCAAATACCGGCTTGGATTAACGCTGTCGCACCAGCATTTGCACCAATTGCAGGGCGATGGTGAAGTTGCCAGTGCCGTGATGACCGAGCCTTATACGCGCATTGTGCTGCGCGTTGGGGACGATGACGCCAAAAAGTTGGGCGAAGGATTTGAATCATTCGATGACAGCAGCCTGAAAACGCTGGAAAAGTTCCATGCGATTGCCCGCGTTGAACGGAACGATTTTGATTTCAATCTGGCGTTGCGGAAACCGGACTTGTCCGAATATAGCGACGAACGGAAGGAGGCAGTCATTGCGGCGTCACGCGTCAAATATGCCACGCCGCGTGCCGAGGTGGAGGCGGCATTGCTGGCGAACATTCGCAGAGAAGTCCAGAAGCCCGAACCGCCAGCACCCAAACCAGCTTCCCCGCCGCCGGTAATTCCGCACGTTGCCGAAGCGGCAGTGCCGCCTCCCATTACGGAAACTCCGAAAGCTTCGGAAGTTCCGAAGGCGACGGTGCCACCCGCCACCGAAATCAAAAACGTCACGGATTCGGAAAAGAAAATGCAGCCAGCGGTTGCAACACAGATGACGGCGGCAGAGCCGAAGGATTTAGGGCGCGGCGGGGCGCGTCATAAAGCCATTCAAAGCCGGTTGAAGACCGAGGCGCAGAAGTTGGGCTTCCACGCCGAGGTCGAGAAGCAGTTAGCCCAAGGCTCGAATGACGCCGCAGATCTGGTGTTGCGGCGCGGGCAGGTTGAGATCGCGGTGGAAATCACCATCACCACCGGCGTTGACCATGAGTTTGAGAACGTGAAGAAATGCCTGGCTGCGGGCTTTAACCGCGTGGCGATGGTTGCCACCGGGCGGAAACAGCTTGAAGCCATTGCAGCCGCCGTGCAGGGCGGGCTTGGCCCGGAAGCGGCGGCGAAGGTCGGCTACTACACGCCGGATGAATTTATTTCGGAACTTCAGAATTTGGCGAAGGCGACGGAGTTGCCGCCACCGTCGGAACCGATGGCAAAGACCGGCAAGCTGCTCGGTTTTGAAATTACCCGGAATTTTCCGAAGCAGACGCCGGAGGAACAGCGGTTGAACCAGCAGGCCATTTACGAGGTGACGATGAAGGCTATGAAAACGTGAAATTGTGTCGTCCCAGTGATTACCCCGTGCCAGATTTGGTCGTAAAAATTGAAGATTTCCGCGTGTCAATCGAGACCGGGATAGATTTGCCCGGATTCGGCCACGATGAATCTCGTGTGATGCACCGCCAGCTATTCGCGGCTCTCGTTGTGCCATTCAAACATTAATTATCCCGTCATTCGCATGCTCGCCAAGCCGGTTTGCAATTTCCGTAGATTTTCGTCGGGCATCTGCTGCTTTTTTCGTAGCACCGCTGTCACTGTAAATGTTTGCAAGCCCACCCCAAGTCTGCCCTTCCCGCATCTCGTCACCGATTTCCTTCCATATATTGAGCGCTTGATGATAAACTCTTTCTGCATCATCCCAGCGCCCCTGTTTTCGAAAAGCGATTCCCAAGTTATGCAACGCCTGCCCCTCTCCTAGTCGGTTCTTCATGACTCGAGTGACAGCCAAGCCCTTGTTAAACTTAACCTCCGCCTCAAAGGATCGATTTGTATCGAGATAAACAATGCCCAAACTGTTTAAGCATTGCCAAATTCCCCATTGATCGTTCGCAGTTTCGCTCAATGTAAGTGATTCCAAAAATTTGGGTTCGGCTTCTTTAGATCGCCCTTTCTCGAGAAGTGAGTTGCCGATATTCCAAAGCGTTCCCCAATGCCCCATTTCCTTGCTAATGGAAGCACCTCGATCCAAAGCCTCCTCCGCTCGTTGAGGAAGATTTTGTTCTTCGTAAACTTTGCTGAGTCCGAAGTAAGCTTCTGCCAAAGCGGGACGATATTTCCTTGGGTTGCGGGAGCAAAGTTCCTCATACGCATCAATGAGTCGTTCTCTTGCTACCTGAGCACCAGCGGCATTACTCGCAGAGTATTCAAGACTGATAAGTGTCTGGAGCGTGAGTGAGAGTGGCTCTGCATATTCGTCCGGATTTTCTTTTGCAAAATCCTCACGAATTTCCGCAGAGCGACGGCAGCTTTCAATCGCTTTAGCCCCCATTCCGCATTGTTCTTCCGCCAAAGCAAGGTTATTCAGGTAGCGTGCTAGATCGGGAGCATATCTTTTCTCGCTTATTTTCTCCAGTCGTTCACCGGATCTCACCGCATGTTGAGCGACTTCCATTGCGCTCTGTGGATTTCCAATTGCGCGCAAATCGATTGAAAGATTATTCAGGCTATTCGCGAATTCCACCAAAAGCTCAGGGTTGTCTGGCGTCACGATACGGTCGCTAATTTTTGTAAAATCAGGGGCTGTCTTCTCTAAAGGCAAAGTCTCACCCATTGCGATCCTCGCACCATCCCAAGCTGCCGAGATCGCCTCTCGATGTCGGCCAAGATTATTCATTGTGTGACTGAGCAACACATAAGCCTTTGCCAGTTCCGTTCTGAGGTTTATGTCTATGATGGTTGGCATAAAAGCGAGGTGAACAATTGTATTGCTTCGTTCAGCGCGTTGGCAGCCCGTTGCTGGGCGTCGGGATCGCCTGTCTCTCCACGACTAAGATGAGTTGCAAGGTCTAACAGGCACGTTGCTTTGTTGTGGAGATTGTCTTGCGGGATGTGCTTCACTAAATGCTCGTTTACTAACAGGCCAAATTTATGCAATGAAACCGAACGATCAGGGATGAGCTTCGCCATCTGTCGCAATTCTTCGACTGGTCGCTTATCCAGCAATGCTGGCAACCAAACATCAATTTGTTCGAATCCCTTTAATCTTGAGAGGTCTTGCGCCATTCGCAGGATGTTCGGCCAAACCCAATCGAGTGCGGCATTTCGGCTGGAAGTCGTTGCCATTGATCCGGTTATTTGGAGGACTCGCGTCAACGTTTCAATCGGCCGCTTTTCTTCACTCAATACCGAAGCAGCAAAGCCAGCGGCTAAAATGTCCGGCTGAATTGGAGCTACTCCCGTGTCCTTTCCCTTCTCTGCAAAGTCGCCGAAAATCAACCGGCACTTTTGATCAACTTGATTGATCAAGACCGGCGGAATTTTCAGAAAGACAAGTTCATTTTCCAGCACATCAAGCCACTCAGGCTTGCAGGCAAATCCAGCCCCGGTCAGGCACAACACGGCGACAGCATGTTCAACGGCCTTCCTCAATTCCTGAGTTGTGCATTCGCGCTTGATGTAATCACGGTCGCGTTTGATGGCTGCGGCTATTAATTCAGTGCGTCCCCACGTCAGAAGATGCTTTGCCGAATCGTGTTCGCATGCGTTAAGTGCTGCCATTTGCAGGTAGAGCGGGCGACTTCCAGTATTAATCTGAATCAGCCGCCATTCCTTTTCTGAAAATGACGGAACTGCCGGTGATTTTTTCCTCTTGATTGTTTCCCACCGCAAAAACGTGAGCCGTATGACCTCAGCAGCAAAGTTGGTTGAAGCAGCTCCAGGTAGGCCCTTGCTGAGAGGCTGCAATTGCTTTAGGCCGTCAAAGCAGAAATTGCGCAAGCGATCTCCTACTTGACCTTCGCAAAGGGATAACAATTCTTCAAACCAGCTTTGGCTTAAGTCCGCTTGGCGTTCCAGAAGAAGCACGCGCAGAGCGAGTTTTTTAACGGGCTTCGCGGCTGGCTTGTCGGGCAGTTCTAAAGAAGCGAAATGCGAAAAAATTCGTCGCAAGCCGTCGAGCTTTGAAGCTGCGTAATCAATCACGACTAAAGTCGGCCTATCCGGCTGCCAAACGGCAAACCCATTGGCAGTAATGAAGTCCTTCATCCGATCCGCATCCAAGAATCCGGCATTCCAACCATCCGAGGCGGCCTGTTTTAGGAACTCGATTGCAAGCCTGGTCTTTCCGACGCCGGCGTCTCCAAATAACACTTGAAACCGGAAAGTCTCATGAGTCTTCAAAAAGCTCTGTAAATCTGCTAGATCCTGTCCGCGACCAACCATCGGCACAAAAGCGTAGTGGGCTTGCAAAAACTGGCTGGGGAGTTGGTGATCCAATACATCTTCAAATGGAATCCACAGTTCTAGTTTTGCACTTGTCGCTTCCCTTCTCGGCGTGACGGTTTCACCTGAGGGTTGCGCAGCCGTTTGAATGTTAATTGGAGCTTGATTTGACCCGGAGATAGCAATTGATACTCCCCCATGCGTTGCCGATGATTGTGTGCCGCCTTGAACGCTGCTGCCATCCTTGTTCCGTTTGCTCTTACGCAATTTGGCCATATGATTCTTGCAGAGCGTTACATCTCACCGTGTCGGAACTCCTCAAATGTTCGACAAAGTTTCTTGCCTTCGCGGAGATGCTTTTGACCAACTGGCGTCAGGGCGAGTTTCTCGTTCACAAGGTAGTCTACCAAATCCAGAAAACGCTCTGCTGAAAGATGGTTTCGTGTCCGCTTCTTGAGGTGAAACTTCGTCTTGATGTGCTTGCCGAGCTTCGCCCAACCGCTATTTTCGTCTGGCTCAATGGGACGCATGAACTTCACATACAAATCGCAGAGGTATTCGATGTAGTTGGTCATGTTCGCGTCAGCCCCGATGCTGTTGGCAGGGTAGTTGGAACCGGGCGGCTTGGCGGATGGTATTTTGATCGAGATGTTGCCTTTGTTCGACCCAGCTATCGCGACCGCTATTCCGCCGTGCGACGCCGAAGCCTGAGTGTTTCCTTGGACGGTGGTGTCCTCGGTTGTTTTCTTAGGCTTCATTGTTTGGGCCATATGCTTGTCAAGAATCAGCAGCGCCTGTCGTGCGTCGACTTGTGATAGCTCAAGTGGCTCCGGTGTTTGCCGCTCGTGAGTTTGCTTCACGACTTGGAGCCACTCGGCGGTATATTCAGCAGGGTTTGCATCTACGAGCTTGTGGCATGTGCCGCAAAGAAGTATCAGATTCGGGAATTCATTCCTCTGCTCCGCTGTGAGCGATGCGTCATACCTTGGTCCACCTTTTCGTCTGGCGCGAATATGGCAAATCTCTCCAACTACCACATCGCCGATTATGAGCGGACTCCTGCAATCGGGCATAGCGCATTGGTTACGAGACTTGCCAAAGAGGCGCTTCATTGTTGTGTCTTTGATGGCCATAGAAGAAGGTGATTGTTTTGGATTTGCTTTGGACTTGGGACTTTTTTGCCGATAATGATCGGGGACAGCAGCCGTATTATTTATGTCTGGCTTCGGCAAAGTCGTCGGATGTCGGCAAGCTTCAAGAAGCTTTGGATATTCCTCCTCGCGGTTCGCTGGGGGCCAGTTGATGTAAAGGAATTGCGCCAGAGAGCCTTTGATGGGGGCGTCGTCGAGCCGCAGGGGAATGAAGCGGCGCTCCTTGTTCAGCGGATCACGAAACCGGAACGTGCCCGCCTCCAATTGCGCCCAGTCCGAGCCGAACGCATTGGCCGACATGCAGAGCACCAGCACGCGTGAGTGCTCCAGCCCGGCCTCGATCTTCGCTGGGATGCTGTCCCCGGTCTTGATTTGCTCATCATCCAGCCACACTCGCACGCCGTCCTGCTTCAATCGCGCAGCCAGTTCGCACACCACCGCCTTGTCCTTCGCGCTGTGGCTCAAGAAAACGTCGAATTGGAAATCGTCGGCCATATTCCACTTCTGCTGAACTTTGGCATTGTGCCGGAGTGGTTCGTTTCCTGCAAAGCAAAAAAGCCGCCTCGGTTTCCCGAAGCGGCTTGAGTTGATTTTTCAAACAGGTTTTATCGAGCCAGCAGTGTCCATTTTTTTCAAAAGCACGCATTTCTTGCTTGAAATCGTTTTCAAATCTTGCGAGAAGTAGTATATGAAGGAAAATAGCGTCAAAAATAATTCACCGAAGGACATCGGCATCTGGATT
>CAYPTV010000156.1:0-6850 GCA_964413505.1 uncultured Bifidobacteriaceae bacterium
CCAGCTTCGGCTCGTGGTCGGCGTTGAACAAAATGTTTCCCGGCTTGATGTCGCGGTGGAGCAGGTCGTGCTTGAGCGCCATGTCGAGCGCGGAGGCGATCTTGATGCCGATGTCGAGAACGTCCAGTTCGGGAATCAAACGAAGTTTCTCGATGCGCGCGTCCAGACTGCCGCGGTCGGCCAGTTCCATGACGAGATACCGCTGGCCCTCCCATTCGTCAAACGTGTAGATGTGGATGATGTTCGTGTGGTTCAGCCGGGCGCAGGCGCGGGCCTCGCGATAAAAACTTTCCAGCGACGCCGCGTCCTCCTGAAGTTCGACCTTCATCAGCTTCACCGCCACCATCCGTTCCAGCATCGTGTCCCACGCGCGATACACATTGCCCATGCCGCCGGAGCCGATGATGCCGCGCAACTCGAACTGCCGCAATTGCATCGGCATCATGACCGGCTGGCCGCACTTCGTGCACGGCACGGTGCTCAACGGCGGCATGTTCCCGGGAATGAACGCCGTGTTGTCGCACCATCCGCATTTGACCATCCGCAATTGTTCGCTCATGGCTTGTGAATCCAATCTAGCACCGTCCGCAAATCCGACAACGCATTTTTTCTCGGATAAATAAAATTCGGAGAGACGGGCTTTGCGGGTCCCAAACATGAACAAATCAGGAACTCGTTGAACTCTGCCCCCGAAACAATCCATTTGACAAACGCCCAGGAATGGTGTTTCTTCTTCCCTCGGTTAGGAATGAAGTAAATGAAAACCACGTTTGCAACCATGCTGAAGCACGCGCAAGCCAAAGGACAGATGTCCATTTGGACGCGCGTCTGCCGTCACGCAGGCATCGTGGGAACGAAATTCTGATTTAACAAAACAATTTTCAAAACCCCGCGATTGCCAGTCAATCGCGGGGTTTTTGCTTTTGACCCCAAACCAAGATACGAAAGGAAAAACATGAACAGATACAATACACAGGTGCCAACCAAGTTTGCCCCTGAAACGCGCTTCGAAGTGCGGGCCAATCCGCCCGCGCCGTTCCGCGCGATCCAGGAGACCGAATTCGAGCGGCTCAAATACAAGCTGCTCGCCGAGCAACTGCTCGCCGCCACGCCGGAGCTGAACGCCCCGCTGAGGCGCGCGGCCAACGACGCGGCGGCCATCGCATGGGCCACCGTCTTCCCGCTGCTCGTGTTCCCGGCGTTGTTCGAGGAGAAGACCGCCGCAGCCGTCCTGCGCGCGGAGCGGCAGGCGCGCATCTACGCCAACAGCCAGCTCGTCGCCGCATGAAAACGCGAATGAGCAAAGTGACGGGTGATGAGTGAAAAGTGACGAGCGTGTTTTTACGCACGTCACTCGTCACCTGTCACTCATCACTGTTTGGGAATCTTCGGAGCGCGGACAGTTCCTCGCAGTTGGAGTTTCAAGCGACCGCTTGATGCGACACTGTCCGCGTTCCTACGCCTTTGAAACTGCAAACGGGCATGCTCGGAACCGGCCAATATTCTCCTGCCCCGGTTTCAAGGGCCGTTCCCTTGAATCCCGGACAATCGCCCCGAATCCCCTGTGATTCTCCCCAATCTTTGGACGACCACTCCAAATTCCCGGCAACTGCCCCGGATTTTAGAGCGTTCCCCCCGTTTATTTCGGTGTTCCCCCGAATCCTAGAGAGCTCCCCCGACCGCTTTTGGCTTTCCCCCGATTTCTGGAGGGTTCCCCCGGCAATTTTTGATTCTCCCCCGATTTCTGAGACGCTCCCCCGAATCCTACGGGCTTCCCCCGACGCTTTTTGGTTCTCCCCCGATTTTTACAGAGTTCCCCCGACTGTTTTTGGTTTTCCCCCGAATTCCACGGAGCTCCCCCGATTTCTGTGGCGTAACAAATGCCTGATAATCTGCTCCCCCGGAGCGGTTTACGATAAATCCGGCTGTTTTGACTGTTTTCCGGCCTTTGCGCTCCATTAGATAATGACACAGGAGAGAAAGGCAAAGGTAATTCATGTTGCAAGTCCCAAACCCAGCAGGGCCAAAATCAACAGCACGCCAAGCCCCATCACGGCCAGCGGTTTGCGCGCCTTGTCCCAGTGGCGAACAAAGAAAATAATCGCGCCCGAACCGGCGAAGACGACAAATGCGGCCACAATCATCATCGGCAATTGGAACGGCTCGCCTTGACGGGTGAACATCGTCCATCGAATCATCCATGCGATCATGTAAACAGCCGCACACAACGAACGGGTTCCGCCGATGAACAACATGAACAAACCCCAGCCAGCCGAAGCCTTGAAACCGGCTACAATGAACCAAACCTCCGCCACAAAGAAGGCCACACATGCTCCCATGGCGCAGACGAACTGGCCTTTTTCCACCGATGTCATCTGCACCCAGGTTTTGCCCGGAACTTTGCCTTGTGCGGGAGAATTGACGGGTTGGGCGTGGAGCGTAACGGCCATCAGCCACAGGGTCAGGAAACCGACCATGCCGGAAGAAATTCCGAGTTTGGACAAGAAAATCATGCCTTTGATCTTCAAAGACTCTGCGTCAAACCAAACTCGACGACAACCATTTTCATTTGAAGTTGAACTGTCCGCTTGTTTTTGGGGTCAATTGTATTTTACAATCCGCATTTCCGAATGAACGAGACGCTCATCATCGTGCCGACTTACAACGAGCGGGAAAACCTCCCGCTCGTGGCGCAAAAACTTTTGTCGCTGCCGGTCGCCGTGGATGTGCTGGTGGTGGACGACAATTCGCCGGACGGAACGGGAACGGTCGCCGACGAACTCGCCGCGAAACATCCTCAAATCCACGTCCTGCATCGCACGGAGAAAAACGGTTTGGGCCGCGCCTACATCGCCGGGTTCAAGTGGGCGCTGGAAAAGAATTACCAGTTCATCTTCGAGATGGACTGCGATTTTTCGCACGACCCGGATGAGATTCCGAATTTTCTCAAGGCGGCGGAAAGCGCCGACCTCGTGCTTGGTTCGCGTTATTCCGGCGGCATTCGTGTCATCAACTGGCCGTTGAAACGGCTCATGTTGAGCCGGTTCGCCGGGAAATATGTCGCGATCGTCACGGGAATGCCTTTCAGCGACCCGACCGGCGGCTACAAATGTTTCCGTCGAAGCGCGCTACAAGCCCTCGACCTCGACAAGATTCAATGTTACGGCTACGGCTTCCAGATTGAGCTGACGAACAAGCTCTGGCGGCAGGGATTCAAGGTCGCGGAAGTGCCGATCACCTTCACCGACCGCACTCACGGACAGTCCAAGATGGCCGGCGGCATCATCAACGAAGCATTCTGGCTCGTCTGGCGGTTGTGGCTGCAAAACGGCCTGCGCCGCTGGCCGAGGGGGAAGCGTTGAACCGTGAATCGTTGCATCGTTACATCGGTTATCCAAGCGCACGATTCACGACAAACTCAAAAGCATGAAACTTTCCGCCGCAAAACAACGTCTCAATCGCCATGAAAATTAAATTGTTACTCGCCGCGCTGCTCATTTCCGCCACAACTATTTTCGCCGCCATGCCCAAGGCCGGCGACACCGCGCCGCTGATTGGCGGGCAGGATCAGGACGGCAAGGACTTCAAGCTCGCCGACCATGTCGGGAAGAAAGTCGTGCTGCTGTATTTTTACCCGAAGGATTTCACCGGCGGCTGCACCAAGGAGGCGTGCAGCTTCCGCGACGGCTATGAGGATTTCACCACGAACAACGTGGAAGTGGTCGGAGTCAGCTTTGATTCCGGCGAGAGCCATCTCAAATTCATCACGCAATACAAGCTGCCCTTCACGCTGCTGGCCGACACGGACGGGAAGATTGCCGACGCTTATGGCGTGCGGATGACCGGCAAAAACATGGCCAGCCGTGTCAGCTTCCTCATCGGCCTCGACGGAAAAATCGTCCACGTCACCAACTCCGGCAATCCCGACACGCACCTTGCAGAAATGAAAGAGGCGATTGCGGGGTTGAAAAAGAATTGATGAAGATTATCTCTGTGCTCTAACCCTAAAAAAACGATTTGAAGATGTTGTTCCGTATGCTCCAGGATTTGCTGCTGTCCAATTAATTAAGTCAGTGCTTGATTCCAAAATAATAGTAACAGGACCACCATTGTCGTTTGGAATCACAACCGAACTGCTTGGTGTAAAACTAGCGGGTGATGCAGACGAGGTTTGAATTGTGCAAAGGGACAAAAGAGTATTTACACCATTAGTGTCGGTCAAACTAACTGTAGCTGGGCCAACTATTAATATCCCGGACGTTCCGATGGAAAGTGGGTATGTAGCTTGTGGCAAAGAAACATAAACTGCGCTTGAATAATTATTTTTAGTATAAACGGTTGGAATAATTTGAGCCGTAACGTTTGACGAAACCTGATATGTCTGCGTTGCAGGCAATCCATCCCCAACAGCAAGCATAACCGTATCAGCCATTGAATTATCTGGCATCAACAACATAAAATTCGCCAAAATTGAAATTGTTGCGATTTTGATTTTTTTCATTTGTAAATTAAAAGCTGGCAGGCGCGATCTTTCAAGACAATTTGTATTCGACATAGGAGTTCGCTACGAGATAATTTTGAACCTATGAACTTAGATTTACTCGCGGAACAAATAAGGCAAAGAATCAATGAAGGTTCTGACATATTGAAAAGCAATTCGGCGACGCGAGCTTATGTCGATGCAACATTGCGTCCACATGAAAATTTGCGCAAAGTATTGATTGCATCGCCTGAAAATCTAATGTCAGAGCTGACCAAATGGATAATTCATAGCTGGCCTCAAGAAATTCCAACCGTCATGGAAATCGAACAATACATAAAGCCCATGCGGGAAATCAGCAAAATATTGTGCTGGAAAAATTTTACCAATGACGTTCTCATTCCAGATGGCGGTCATCGCGTAGAAGATATTCGTATGCCCATTGATGAATTCAAGAAAACGCTTCTGCAAAAAATCTTCAAGGCTGGCTCTTAATTCCAAGTCATTCAGTAATTCGTAAATATCTTTCTGCCGAAAGCAGCTACACGAATAAACTTTTCGCGTGCAGTTTATTTTCTAAACTTGCCGCGTGTCTCTCAAACTCGGCGGCGGCTTGCCGGTTTGAAAAAGAATTGAACCGGCGGATTAAGCTGTTATATTCGCAATATGCAGACCAGCGAAGTAATTGACAAAATAAAGCAGCTTTCCAACGAGCAGGCGGAAGAAGTTTATGAATATCTTTTTTCCGCCGAACGCGAATTGGATCGCCTGCTGGCCGTGTTTGATCGTCTGCCGCGAAAAACCAGCCTGACCGAAGAAGAAACTCTCGCCCTGCCGCGTGCGCATCATTCTTGATAGCAACGTCTGGCTGGCCATTCTCACCACCGACGGTTTTTGCCGCCAAATGTGGAAAAAGGTGCGGCGCGATTGTGCCGTCATCGCCTCACAGGACATACTCGATGAAATTGAAGGGAAACTCCGCCAAAAGTTTGAATTCAGTCCACGCCACGCGCGTTTGATGGTTTTATTTGTAGAGCGGCAGACCCACGCGGTCAATGTCACGACTACAATCCAAGTTTGCCGTGATCCGGACGACAACCGAATTTTAGCCGCCGCACTCGATGGCGATTGTTCGCATCTGGTCACGGGCGACAACGATTTGCTGACGCTGAAACAATTCAACGAAATCAGCATTGTGACTCCACGCGAATTTTCAGAATTGATTTCACACGCTTGATTTTTTCAAATGCCACTCAAAATTGCCGATAAAATTTCCCTGACCATCCACGACATCGCGTTCGGCGGCGAAGGCGTCGGGCGTATTGATGATTTTGTCATTTTCGTGCCGTTCGTCATTATGGGCGAAACGGTCGAGGTCGAAATCACCGAGGTCAAAAAGAATTTTGCGCGGGCGAAATTGTTGCGCGTGGAAAAATCATCGCCGGAGCGCGTCGAGCCGGAATGCCGTTACTTCACGCAATGCGGCGGCTGCCAGTATCAGCACATCGCCTACGCGACACAGTTGCGGTTGAAGCACAAGCAGATTTCGGATTTGTTCGAGCGCGTCGGGAAGATTCCGGCGGACAAGATCGCGCCGGTGATCCCGAGTCCGCAGCCTTACGGCTACCGCAACCGCATCATGATCCGCAGCCAGTGGAACGGCCCGGCCAAAAAGCTGGTCATCGGCTTCATCCGCGCGGACAACAATTTCGTGGAGGACATCGAGGAATGCAAAATCGCCGAGCCGGCCATCAGCGAACAAATTAAACAAGTGCGCGCCAATCCGCCGCCGAAGGGCGGAATCAAAATCGTGCTGCGGATTCCGCCGGAAGGGTGGGACGTGCCGCCGGATTCATTTTTCCAGAACAATTTTTTCCTGCTGCCGAAGCTGGTTGAAACTGTTCGCGATTTTCTAAAATCCAGCGATGCGAAGCATCTGGTGGATTTGTATTGCGGCGTCGGATTTTTCGGGATTGAGCTGGCGGATTTGGTTGAATCGTTCGTCGGCGTGGAATACGACCGGCTGGCGATCAAAGCCGCGCAACGCAACCTGGCCAATCGCAAAATCAGCAACGGCGAGTTCATTTCCGCGACGGTCGAGGAAGTTTTGCCGGAGCTGCTAAAAAAGTTTTCTTCGGAAAAAACAGCAGTCATTCTCGACCCGCCGCGCAAGGGCTGCCTGCCGGAAACATTGGGTTTGTTACGCGAAACGCGGCCGGCGCAGGTCATCTACGTTTCGTGCCATCCGGCAACGATGGCGCGGGACTTGAACATATTGTGCGCGGACGGTGTCTTTGAACTGGCGCGCGTGCAGCCGCTGGACATGTTTCCGCAGACGCAGCATGTCGAATGCGTGGCGGATTTGCGCGC
>CAYPTV010000157.1:0-6848 GCA_964413505.1 uncultured Bifidobacteriaceae bacterium
TCGGTCTGGCGGATGATGCGCGGCTGAAGCTGGCGCAAGACGTTCTGGCAGTCGAAGACCAGCATCCAGTTGCCGGCACGGATGGCCTCGCCCTCCGCCTCGGCGAGCCGTTTCCACTCCCGATAGCTGTTTTTCAAATCGCGGTCGGCGCTCATGGTAAATTTTCAGGCGGCTGCCATTGCGACACCGCGTTCAAGGCCATCCGCCTGAGGCGATCCTTGGTTGGCCAGCATGGTGGCCCAGGCATCGCGCAAAACGGTCAGATGTTTGATGACCTCTCTGGCGCCTTCGGGGCGTTTCTTCACGTTGCTTTCCCAAATCCGCCGCTCAAAATAATTATAAAGCTGGCGGAATGTTTCGGCGCATTCGCCGCCCTGCTCCATGTTCAAGGCGCGGTTCAATTCCCGGACGATGTCCTGGGCACGCCGAAAATTGTTGTGAATGGTCATGTTCGCCTCCGCCGGATCAGTGCAGGCGAATCCGGCAAGACCCCGTTCCAAGAATCGCAACGCGCCGTCGAACAGCATCAGGATCAACTGGCCGGGCGGTGCGGTTTGCGTGGCGATTTGGCGGTAAGATTTCCAAGGATTGGCTGTAACCATGACGTCTATTTGGTTTGGGAACGGCTATTGAATCTTCTCGGCGACCAAAGAAGCAATGGCTTTCAACATTGCATCCGGCGGATATTTTGTGTCTGAAATTGCGGCGCGGGCGGCGTCCACCTTTTCAGGGCGCACCAAAGGAACATTGTTGACGGCCGATTTCAGTGCGCCGGTTTTGCCCAACGACGCGCTGTCCTGCGGTGTCTCAGCCGGACTGCTCCTGGCAACAGGCTGGCTGGAATTGGAAGTGGCGACCCGGTTTAGATTAAATTCAATTTCCATATCCTCGTCGAACTTTATTGTTATACCTGAATGTTAACTGTCTGGTTAATCGGCTTTTTCAATCGAAACTTTAGCTGTTTTTCATCTTGCGGGCAGAGTGTCAAAAAGACAGGTGATGGAATACTGCCCAAACCGCGACGGCGAATTCAGCGCCAGCCAGACGGCCGTTCCATCGTCAAATTGCCGTTCTTCCCGTTGCTGGTAATACCGTGCGCCGACCATCACCGCCGGTTTTCCGGCGTCAAATTGCTCATCGCCTGCCCAAAGCGTTTTTTGGCCGCGAACGGTTACCAGCCTGAGACGCCAGCCGACCGCCAGCGGCGGATAAGGCTCAAATTCCGTCAACTGGCAGAACAAAACCGCATCGCAGCCATATTCCTTTTTTAACAATCCAAAAAAACCGGCGGGCAGAACTTCTTCACCGCTCCAATCAGCACGGCCGGTCAGCCGGCTCAATTCCCCGGGCGGAACCGGAACCACTTCAAATTTTTTCGCCTTGATCAGTTCGGCGAGCAAAACCGGTCCGAGCGCGTCGCGACCTTCCATCAGATCCGTGCGCTGCCCATCACAAGCCAGAGGCAGCACGGCGACGCGCCTCAAATCAGCCGGCAATTGGTGCACTGCGACAAAAACATTGTCCGGTTTGTAGGGCGCCCCCAAAGTCGCCGCTTCAAAGTCCGACGTTTCGCATCCTGAAAGCAAAGCAGTCGCCGCCACAAAAACCAAGCTCCAAACCGCAATGAAAATCCAGTTCGTGCGACGATTTTCCAATTTCATTTCATTGCCGGCTGGCGGAGACGGTTTCATTTTAGAGCGAGCCATTGCTGACTTGTTCAGACAGATAGGTTAGTTCCTGGTTGACCTGCGACTGAGCTTGTTCCATCGCTTGAAACTCTGATGTCCATTGGGCGGTGTCTGACGTGATTTTTGTTTCCAGGTTGGCGATTTGTGTGGTGATATTACCGCTTTGTTGCGACAGGCTGGCCTGATGATTTGTGAGTTCTCCATCGGAGGCGGTGATATTTGTGATATAATTGCTTAATTGTGTCGCCATGCCATTGGTCGCATCTGAGAAGAATGATTGAACTGAACTTAGATTGTTGGCTAGTGCGCTATTGAGCGTGCTGGAATCGCTTAAACTGAGGGTGTTGTTCTGTCCATTGGTCTGGATGCCCAAGTCACCTAGTGTTTTGATCGCTCCTGATAATCCGGAACCCGCGATAAAGCTCAAGGAACGCAGGTTAGTGGTAATATCATCGGCTGTCTGGTCGCCGGTAAGCGTGCCGGGAGTAACCGTGCCGTCAGACGCGGTGGAGACAATCTGCTGGCTGCTGATGTAATTCTGCACCGAGTTGTAATCGGTGATAAATTGCTGGATTGCGGTGCTGACAGCGCTGGTATCGCTGCCCACGGTCACAGTTGCAGATCCCGTCGCCAGCGCGGTAACCGAAAGGTTTTGGATGCCGGAACTGGCTTGAGTGATGGTATTGGACTCGCTCACCAGCGTTTGACTGCTGTTATTAAGTGTGTAAGTCAAATTTTTCCCGCTGATGAGTGCGCCGCCGGAAAGACCGGTGGCGGCCAAGAAGTTCCCCGACCCCGGCACATCCTGCATTGAAATTCCCACATTGCCGGTTGTGTTGTTCGTCAATACGAAGCGATTGTTCACCGTGTCGTAAGCAGCCGTGACGCCGGCGGAAGAACTGTTGATCCGATCCAGCACGTTCTGGATGCTGTCTGTGCTGGCATCGTAATTGATGGTCACCCCGTTTATGGTAAAGGCGCCATTACCGCTGCCGCCGTCAGAAACAGGAGTGGCCAGATCGGAATCTGTCATGGTAACTGTCGTATTTACCTTGCCCAGCGGGGAGGCGCTTGTCACGGAATCAGGATTGGGGACGCTTAGTTGTGCAACTTGAAGAAAATTACTTGTATCCGCCGAGTTGCCCAAAACCAACGGACTGCCGTCGGTGCTGGCGAGTGTAATTGAATCCGTGCTGGAGTTGTAAGCGGCAGTCACCTTGTTGTTGGTCGCGGAGGCGATGTTGTTGAAGATATCCTGTAAGGAATCGGTGGAAGCGACGGTTACCTGCGCTCCGTCCACAGTAAATGAGCCGGTCGTTACGTTTGCGGACGATCCGTTCAAACCAGTCGCGGAAGCGCTGGTCACAGAACTGGGATCGGGGCTGTATAATTGCGCGACTTGAAGAAAATTGCTGGTGTCCGCCGCGCTGCCCAGAACCAAGGGGCTGCCGTCGGTGCTGGCCAGCGTAATTTCATCCGTGCCGGAGTTGTAAGAGGCAGTCACCTTGTTGTTCGTGGCTGAGGCGATGTTGTTGAAGACATCCTGCAAAGAATCAGTAGAGGCGACTGTTACCTGTGCTCCATCCACCATAAATGTGCCGGCGGTCACCGGTGTGGAAAATCCGGCCGTGCCAATCGTCACATCCGCCGGATTGCCGGTGGGAACCAATGATTGGTTGATGTTGCTTTGACCATTAAGCTGGGCGGCGGTCGCCAATTGGGAAATGTTGAAATTGTAGCTGCTTGGTGTGGCACCAGAGGCGGCGCTGGCGGTGGCAATACTTGAATCGGAGCTTTGCGCCGAAGCGCCTTCGTAAAGAGTTGGGTCTTGCAGTGTCTCCAAATCTGTTTGCAACGTGGCAAGGTCGCCAGCGATGGTCGTGAATGCAGAATTTTGCGCGTTTAGCGAAGTCTGATGGGTTTTCCACTGGGTTTCAGGCGCACGCTCGGCGGTGGCAAGTTCCTGAACCGTGGTCTGCCAGTTCATGCCCGAAGCCAAACCCGAGACGGCGAGGCTGGACGCCAAACTGGTGTTGCTGCTGTTGGTTGAACTTCCTACACTGGCCAGGGCTCCGGAAGATATAAGGGAAGACAGGCTTGTGCCGTTGATCGAGCTGATTGTGCTGGTCGTGCTTGACATGTTTTTTACTCCGTTCTATTTGTCCGTTTTTCTTATATTCTGCCATATCAATCCAGCCAACCCATTTCAAGGCGAAAGCTCGGACGGCGCACCTGCGCCGTCCGAGGATTCTCACCATCTCTTCAAATCCTTCTGATCAATTACTGGAGTAATTTCAGCGCGATTTGAGGAAGGGAGTTTGCCTGGGCCAACATCGCCGTGCCGGTTTGCACGAGGATGTTTTCTTTGGCGTAGTTGGTGCTCTCCTGAGCCACGTCCACGTCCATGATCTGGCTGTTGGCCGCCGAGAGGTTGTTGTTCAACGTTCCCAGCTGGTTGCTGTAGTCGGTCAACGTCTCAATGTTGGCACCGACGTTTGCACGATCCGACGCCAACTGGCTGATGGCATTCGTCACGTCACCCAACGCAGCCAAGGCACCACTTGTGGTGGTTAGCGTTTCACTTGCCAGACCGTGATAAACGGAGGCTGTGAGATCAACGCCCTTGTTGGTGTAGGTAGCAGCATCGCTCGTAACGGTGACGTTAAGGTCGTTACCATTGAACAGGCTGACCCCGTTGAAGTTCTGCGTTGACACATTATTCACATAATTTGCCAACGTATTGAACTCGTTATTATACAAGGTCCGGTCGCTGCTCGACTTGGTCACGTCCTGCGCTTGCACCGCCAGTTCGCTCATGCGATCCAACGCATTGTTCACCTGGGAGAGGTAACCATCCTGCGTCTGGTTGAATGAAATGGCGTCCGCCACGTTTCCAGCTGCTGCTGTGTTGTCGCCCATTTGGGACACCAAGTTCATTGAGACGGCCAGACCCGCGCTGTCATCCGCCGGCGAATTGATTTTCGATCCGGAGGACAAACGTGCGAGCGACGCGCTCAATGCTGAACTTGATTGTTCCAGCAATTGTGCGGTTGATTGTGCTGATATGTTTGTGTTTATTACCATACTGCTGACTCCTTCCATGAGTCACCCCTTGCGGGGAGTTTTTTATTACACGACATCCTTGCCGTGAGGCGGACCTTTTTTAGTAGGCGTCCGCCAGTTTTTCCTTCCAGCCGTTTGCGGCCGCTGGGCGCCGTTTTCCGACAACTCATTATCGGCGGCTTGCACCGCGACTTGAGCGCCGAAATTGTCGAAGTCCATTTGCCTTTCAACCTGAGCAGGATCGAAGAAATTTCTTTCCTGCCCCGGACGCACGGCAGCCGCCTGACCATCTGGCCGGTTGCCGGTTTGTTTGTGAGGTGATTGTTCACCGTTTTGCCTTCGTCAAGCCGTGATTTTTTGATTTGTTCGGGTTTGCCCTGCTATTGGTATCGAACGCGGAACTCATTTGCCGGCTCTTCCCTTTTAGGCTGGCTGGCTACCCGGACGGCCACTGCGGACCGTCCGGGTATGCCCACCCGCCGCAACCAAAATTGTCTGAATCAGCTCAACAGCTTCAGTGCAATTTGTGGAAGCGAATTTGCCTGGGCCAGCATCGCAGTGCCGGTCTGGACAAGGATGTTTTCCCTGGCATATGTGGTGCTCTCCTGCGCAACGTCCACATCCATGATCTGGCTGTTGGCCGCCGAGAGGTTGTTGTTGAGCGTGGAAAGCTCGTTGCTGTAGTCAGTCAACGTCTCCTCATTGGCGCCAATGTTGGCACGATCCGATGCCAATTGACCGATGGCCGCAGTCACCGCAGCCAATGCACTCACGGCACCGGTCGTGGTGGTAAGCGAATCACTCGCCAAACCAGAATAGACCGAGGCTGTGAGATCAACGCCTTTGTTGGTATATGTGTTCGCGTTGTTGTCAATCGTCACGCTGAGGTTCGCGCCATCGAACAGGCTGACCCCGTTGAAGTTCTGCGTTGACACATTATTCACATAATTTGCCAACGTATTGAACTCGTTATTATACAAGGTGCGGTCACTGCTCGACTTGGTCACGTCCTGGGCTTCCACCGCCAGTTCGCTCATGCGATCCAAGGCGGTGCTTACCTGTTGCAGATAGCCATCCTGTGTTTGGTTGAACGAGATGGCGTCGCCAACGTTGTTCGAGGCGGCGGTGTTGTCACCCATCTCGGCCACCAAGTTCATCGAGACGGCTAGTCCCGCACTGTCGTCCGCCGGTGAATTGATTTTTGAGCCGGAGGATAAACGTGCGAGCGATGCGCTCAGCGCTGAACTGGATTGTTCCAGCAAAGACGCAGTCGTTTGTGCTGATATGTTTGTATTGATTACCATATAACTCTTTCCGTGAGTCGCCCCGTAAGGGGCATTGATTTTGCGCGGCGTCCGTGCCGCGGGTGAACCATTTGCAGGGCGGTTCACCATGGGTTAAACCCTGTCAGCTCTTTTTGGCTGCTGACCGCCGGTGTCTTGCGACACCTTCTTATCGGAGGAATGCCCCGGAACTTTAGGAAGGCGCCTTCAAAAATTTGCGGTTCCCCTGAACGACTGCCGTCAAAGTTTCACTGAAGCATTTCCTGGGAATGCCGATGATATGCTGATACAGTCATCAAATGTCGTGTGGACCGCGTCCTCACTTCAATTGTCCGGAATGCGGGCTTGAAAATGCCATTGTGAAAAACCCGGGTCGCGCAAACCAGCTTCTCCTTGCCCTCGGCGCGGAAGTCCGTTCGGCCCGCGCCGGGTCGGACCAGGGCCAGTTTCCCATTCTCGATCTCATCGGCAACCTGCGCGACGAAATCATCAGCGAGCCAGAATGGGCCGCCGCGCATCGCGCGTGCGCCGAAGCCTGGGAAAAAGTGGTTCGCATCGTCGAGTCCGGCCAGCCGTTCAACCTGGAAAACATCGAATGGCTGAACACGCTGCTGGCAAATCTTCAGAAGCAATTTTCCGCTCCCGGCCAAATGCCCGAACTCCCGCCGGCCGTTTCCCTGCCGCCGGCCGCCGCGCCCGCCGTTTCTCCCGCACCCGCGAAATCCGCCGCCGCCGAAGAAACGGGGCTGAATTTGAACATCGCCAGCGACGCCGATTTGCTGCGCGAATTCATCACCGAATCGCGCGAGCATCT
>CAYPTV010000158.1:0-4623 GCA_964413505.1 uncultured Bifidobacteriaceae bacterium
TGACGACAATCGCCAAAACGGGACGGCGAATGAACAGATCGGTGAAGGATTTCATGCGCGCGGATTAGCTGTTCGGAGGAGTCGGCGAGAGCGAAGGTTTCGGCGAGCCTTCGTTGTTCTCCTGAACGCTGACGCCGTTGTGCAATTTGAAAATGCCCGCCGTCGCCACGCGGTCGCCGGCCTGCAAGCCCGATTCGACGCTCACAAAATCGCCATGCGTGCGGCCCGTGCGGATGATTTTTTGCTGCGCGACCAAATTGGTGGCAGGCATGTTTGTAATTCCAGCTTGTGCGGCAGTCAGAATCACATAAACCGAATCGCCGTAAGTCGCGCTCAAAACCGCCGTCGCCGGAATCGCCAGCACCGGCTGCGCCTGCGGCAGGACGACCTCTACGCGCACGAACATTCCCGCCCGCAGCAACTGGTTCGTGTTTTCAAACGTCGCGCGCAACTGCACGCTTCGTGTCACCGCGTCCAAATCCGGATTCATGGCCGTCAACGTGCCGGTGAATTTCTGGTTGGGATAAGCGTCACAGCTTGCCTGCACCACCAGCCCGGTCTGGAGCTGCGACAAATCCTGCTGCGGCAGCGAAAAATCCGCATACACCGGCGTCAGCGATTGCAGCGAGATCAGCGACCGGCGCGCGTCCACCGATGCGCCGACGTTCACCAGCCAGATGCCCAGCCGCCCGGCGAACGGCGCGCGGATGGTTTTCTTTTCGATGGTCGCCCGGATGACGTCGGTGTTGGCGGCGTTCTGCTTGAACGTCGCCTCCGCCTGATCCAGCTCCGACTGGGAAACGGTGTTGTCGGTGCGCAGGCTGCGCGTGCGCTCGGCATTGAGCCGCGACAATTCGGTCTGCGCCTCGGCCGCGCGCAATTGCGCCTCCTCGGTGGACGTGTCCAGTTGCAGCAGCAAGTCGCCCTTCGCCACCACCGTGCCGTCCGGCACCGCGATTTTCGTCACCGTGCCCGGGACTTCCGGCGCCAGCGTCACGCCGTTTTGCGGGTCAATCGAACCGACGGCGGTGAGCGTGTCCTGCCAGTTTTCCTTTTGCGCGACGACGGATGAAATGGTTTCCACTTCCGCCGGCCATTTCCCTGCCATCAGCTTGCGTATCTGCAAGAACTTCACGCCGGCCAGGACGACGAAAAACGCCACGACCACCAGAATCCCGAAAAAGATTTTCCGTTTCATTGGAGACGGAATTTATTTTCACCAAAGCCATTTGTCAAACACTTGTTTGAATTATCTGTTCGAGGTCCTGCGTGGCGGACCTTGCCTGCACAAAGACGGATTTGTCCCGCGAGGAGGATTATTATTTTGAGCCGGTTCCGGCTGCGCGCTGCCGGACTTTGGAATGGCGGCGGCCGTAGAAGAAATAAACGCCGATGCCAATGGCCATCCAGACGATGAGCCGCGCCCAGGTGTCGGCGGGCAGGCCGGACATCAGGAAAATGCAGAAGGCGACGCCGAGCGGCGCGACGAGCCAGAACGCCGGGACGCGGAAGGGGCGGTGGATTTGCGGGTCGGTGAAACGGAGGACAAAAATGCCGGCGCAGACAATCGCAAACGCGAGCAGCGTGCCGATGGAGACGAGTTCGCCGAGCAGCCCGATGGGAAACAGCCCGGCGATGAGCATGGCGGCCGCGCCGGTGACGATTTGCGCGATCCACGGCGTCCGGAATTTCGGATGCACCGTGCTGAAAACCGGCGGCAGCAGGCCGTCCTTGGACATCGTGTAAAAAATCCGCGGCTGGCCGAGCAGCATCACGAGAATCACGGATGACAATCCGGCGATGGCGCCGACTTTGATGAAAAAGGTCAGCCAGGACAGCGACGGCCCGAGCGAGTTGATGGCGACGGCGATGGGAGCCGAAACATTGAGCTGCGTGTAATTGACGACGCCGGTCAGCACGAGCGAAACGACGATGTAAAGGACGGTGCAGATTCCCAGCGAAGCGAGCAGGCCGATGGGCATGTCGCGCTGCGGATTTTTGGATTCCTGCGCGGCGGTGGAGACGGCGTCAAAGCCGATGTAGGCGAAAAAAATCACGCCCGCCGCGCGCAGCACGCCGTGCCAGCCGAAGTTTCCGGCGGCATCAATTGCCGGCACGAACGGATGCCAGTTGGCCTTGTTGATGTAGGCGACGCCGACGCCGATGAACGTCAGGATGACCGCGAGTTTCAGCGCGACGATGACGTTGTTGAAATTCGCCGATTCCTTGATGCCGATGACCAGGAGGATTGTGACGACGCCGACGATCAGCATTGCCGGAACATTCAGCACGGCGCCGGTGCTGACCCAGCCTTTGACGAAAAGCTGCCAGAGGTTCCACCATTCCGCGCCGGGCGGGGTGACGTGATTGTAAGGCGCGGAGGTGAACGCGGCGGGAATCGTGACGCCAAAGTCCTTCAAAAACGAGACGACGTAGCCCGACCAGCCGACGGCGACGGTCGAGGCGGCGAAAAGATATTCGAGGATCAAGTCCCAGCCGATGATCCACGCGACAAATTCGCCGAGCGTCGCATAGCCGTAGGTGTAGGCCGAGCCGGAAATCGGAATCATGGAGGCGAATTCGGCGTAACAAAGCCCGGCGAAGGCGCAGGCGATTCCGGCGAGGACGAATGAACAGACAATCGCCGGCCCGGCGTATTGCGCCGCCGCGTGGCCGGTCAGGACAAAAATGCCCGCGCCGATGATCGCGCCGATGCCGAGCGAGGTGAGGTTGACCGGGCCGAGCGCGCGCTTGAGGCGCTGGTCGGCCAGCGCCTCGGCCTGCAAATCAGCTACGCTCCGCCGGGCGAATAAATTCATGCGGCAGTTTTTGACCTGCCGTGCGCGGAGTCAAGAAAAGTCCGGCGCAATTTCATTTCAAGTCGCGATGGCGGGGCCGGTCACGGGCCGATCAGGACGCGGTAGAAGCGCTGTTTGTTGGTGGCGTTCGGGTCGGTCAAATTGAAGACATTGGTGGTCGTGCTGTTGGTGATGAAGAGCGAAGTCCAGTTTGTGGAAATCAAATTGGTTGACAACTGGAGCGTGTAATTTTGATTGGACGCGCCGATGAGCTTCATCTGGAACAGATTTGTCAGCCAGCTTGGCGAGCCGAGGACGGGCTTGGGATTGACGGTGATTGCAAGAACTTTATTTGTCGTGGTGGAATTCGCGTCCGTCATCTGCACTTTGAAACTGCGGTTTGTGCTCATCGTCGGCGTGCCGGAGATGAGGCCGCTGTTGAAGTTCAGCGATAATCCGAGAGGCAATCCGGCTGAACCGGCGGCAAGCTGCCAACTGCCATAAGGCGTCTGTCCACCAGCAGCGCCCAGTTGCGCGCTGTAAGGTGCGCCGACGTTGCCGTTGGGCAATGAAACATTTGTGATGACCAATGGCGGCAACGGCGGATTGACGATGGTCAGATACATTGTCTGGGGAGGGCTTGAATTCGCTGCGGCGTCAGTCACTATCACGTCAAAGGAATATGTGTTCACTGCGGTTGAGGGCGTGCCGGAAAGAACGCCGTTGGTGGCCAAAGTCAGATTCGCCGGCAGGGCGGAATAGTTGGCAATTGCCCAGCTATACGGCGTCACGCCGCCGGAGGCTTGAAATGTCTGGCTATAAAATGTCCCGTTCGTGCCGTTGGGCAGAGAAGCCGTCGTGATTTGCAGCGGTGAAATACTGCCGAGGGTAAATGTCACCGGCATATTATTATTGGCGATGGTGACGTTTTGGTTAGTAGGGGTCGAGTAGCCCGCGTTCTGAACGTCGTTGCCGTTCAGGCTCACCTGCCAGGTGCAGTTGAATACCGCTAGGGATGCCGCGCCCGAACCGTCTGTTGGAATCTCATTGTCATAGGTCGTGTAATTGGTGACACCGACATAAAGATAGGCTTGCACGCCGATGCCTGACACGCCGACATCGCTGGGATTGTTGACCTGGACTTGAATCGTGCCCGTGACGCGCGGGGCGATGAGAATAAAATTATTGATGTTGACCCCGTCGGTGACGCTCACTGGCACATTAGGACCCACCAAGTTGAGCGAAGGATAGCCGGTGTTCAGATCGTTGTTCAAAAAGAGCCTGTAATTTCCGCCGACAATGCCCATCCGAAAATTTCCGCCCGAATCGGTCGTGGCCTGGTAGGAGAAACTTTTTCCGCCGTTGGTAAGGGCGAAAACATTCATGAAGGTCACGGGATTTCCGCCGTCATCAACCACCTGCCCGCTCAAAAACGTGGTGTAGCCCTGGATGGCAAAGTTGGCGATACCGTTGTTGTTGGAGATGGTGATGCTTTGTTCGTTTGGAGGCAGATAACTGCCGCTGCCGAGCATGTTGTCCAAGCTGTCGTTGCCGCCTTGCTGATTCACGCCGACGTTCCAGCCGCCGTTGGCGACGTTGAACGTATAATTGCCGTTGGTGTCCGTGTCCAGATTGATATTGTAATCTACGTTGCTGATGGTCGCATAGGCATACACATCCACGCCCACGATGTTCGTGCCGTTGAACTTGACGTTGCCGGAAATGACGTTGGTCGCGATGATGGCGGTGAAATTCGCCAGGATTGCCTGGCCGGCATTGATATTTGTGCCGTTGCCACTTTGTTGAAATGCGGGTTTGGAAAAAG
>CAYPTV010000158.1:4723-6838 GCA_964413505.1 uncultured Bifidobacteriaceae bacterium
CCGGCATTGATATTTGTGCCGTTGCCACTTTGTTGAAATGCGGGTTTGGAAAAAGCGTAATTGGTGAAGCTGCCCGCGTTGTCAATCTGCAACTGCCACTGGTCGTTGTTGCCAAGCCCGCCAATCGCGGCGGTGGCATAATTTCCGTTCGTGTCCGTGTAGCCGTCCGCCTCATACAAGCCGTTGTTGTCGGAGGCGTAGATGGCGGCGATTCCCGGCAGCGGATTTCCAAAATTGTCCCTGACCGTGCCGTAAAACAGAGCCGTGGCTTTGGGCAGGGCGATGGACACGCCCGACACGCTGCCGGTGGTGGCGTCAACGTTTGTTTTGTTTTGCAGCGTGACATAACCAAGAAAAGCAGGACCGGCGCTGTCGCCGCCAACCCTCCATTTGTTGGCAATCACCCCCGCGGTGAAATTTCCATTGTTGTCCGTAAAGCACGTTCCCAGGAAACTTCTGTCTTTGGGCTGGATCGGCACCAAAAGTCCCGGCAATCCGATGCCGGGATTATTGGCATCCACAACCTGGCCGGAAATGCTGTTTGTAGCCGGAATGAGGGCCAGGTTGGTGGTGATCGTCGCGTTGTTGCTCAAAGTGATCGTCGGCGCGGCCGAAAAATTGGCGACAAAATTGGACTTGAACGGCACCAGCGAATAAGTGCCCGCCGGCATCTGGATGGTGTAAATGCCGGAATTGTTCGCCACCGCGCCGCCCACCGGATTGCTGTCCGCAGCCGCCGGAAACAACAGGACGCCGGCATTGGGAACGGCCACGCCGTTGCTGACCACCGTGCCGGTGAATTTCTGCGCGAAGGGAAAATTCGTGACCGCAAAGGAATTCGTGATGGGCGTGAAATGGCTGGTCGGGCTGGTCAGCCTGAGCAGATACTTTCCGACGAGAGTCTGCACAAAGTCAGCCTGAAAATTCAGCGCCGCCGTGATCGAGCCGTTTGTCGGATTCAAATCGCCCGGCACGTTGATGTTCGTCACGCCCCCGATCACGAAATTCGTCCCGTCCGTCAAATTAAACTGCTGCACCAGCAGGTCTCCGGCATCAATCACGCCGTTCGTGTTCGCATCAAGAAATTTTTGAACCGTCACCGTCTCGTTGGTTTTCAGCCCCGTCACCGTCAACATGATCGGGCCGTTGTAAGTGTTGCTGACGGTGACTGGCGTGACGGTGAAGGCGACGCTCGTGTCCAGCGCATCAATCGTCAGCGACAACGCCTGCGTCGCAATGCTGTTGGTGTTGTCTTTCACTTGCACGATGAAGTTTGTGGTGACGGCGGCCGTCGGCGTCCCGGAAATCACGCCGCCCGACAGGCTCAAACCGGCGGGCAGCGCATTGGAAATAATCGTCCAAGTGTAAGGTGACTGCCCACCGGAAGCCGCCAGCGTCTGGCTGTATGGCACGGTGGTCGTGCCGTCGGGCAGCGAAGCCGTCGTCACCTGCAACGCCGTGCTGCTGGGGATGAACGCGCCGAAAACCTCGCCGCTCGGAAAACCGGTGACATCCCCACTACCGCTTGTTGAGACGGTCCCCAAAGTGGCCGCCACCACAAAACGTGTTCCGTCAAAAATCAGGCCGTTGAAAGTGAACAACGGATTGTTCGTTCCCTGCGCGGTGAACACGGTGAATTCAGAATTGGCCGGGCTGCCGGAACGGTTGAAGAATTGGAACCGGACGGTCGGATTGGACACATTGAACGAGCCGTCGCCCCAAGCCATCAGATAATTTGCGCCGTCAAAAGCCAGCGCGGGAAGAACCTGGCTGCCCGGATCGGTGACCAACTGGAGTTCGCCACCCGGAAAAGCGCCGGTTTGTGAAACCAGCCGTCCATAAATGTCCCAATTGCCTGACGAATTGTCCCAGTTCCACGCGACCAGGTAATTCGTCCCGTCAAACCCGACCGCGAGCGGATTTTGGTCGTTCGAGGCAGTCTGGCCGATTTGGAACGAACCTCCCGGCACGCCGCTTCTGGATACAAACTCTCCGTAAGTCTGATCCGCATTGTTCCCTCCATTGTTGCTTTGCCAGACGACCAGATAATTCGTCTTGCCGAAATAGACTGCGGCTGAGTTTCCATTTCCAGACTGGCTGCTGATCAAAAATTCC
>CAYPTV010000159.1:0-6824 GCA_964413505.1 uncultured Bifidobacteriaceae bacterium
GCTGTAAATGGCCGTGACATTTCCACGAGGGTTGAAAACGACGGCTACACAGGAGAATTGTTCGCCTGGGTTGAAGTTCTCGAATTCCCGGCTGTCTCCGTATATTCGGGCAGTTTGTCTGTTCTTCATGGGCAGGACACGCAACGGTTTTCCATAAAGCGCGTCAACTTTTTCCAAGCTCATGCCGAGGCTGGCCCGGCAACCATCATACAATTTCAGAAACATTTCGTTGGTTTCGTAGTCGTTCTTAAGTTCCTTTTCGTCTTTGTGCATATTTGACCAGCCGACCGGACCGGCAAGCGCCACAACGCCGGCAAACATAATATCTTCTGCAATGTTCGGCTGTTCCATTCCCTTGCCGTCATACGGTTTCAAATAATCAACCATTTCAGATTGAGTCAACGCGGGGGCATTGATTGTCTTCCTGACCAGTCTTGGTGTTTCTCCAATATCCCACGGCTTGGCTCGTGTCGCGGCTGTCAGTGAATATTTATACGTCTCCCGCAATTCAGGAAACGACACCGGGCGCATCATTTTGACCAGAATATTGTCACGAAACAAAAGGTAGATGTCATTGTCATCGTCAACATTGCCATTCGGACATTCCCGGCAGTCAATCAGCGTGTAATTGGTTTTCTTTTCCGAAACCGTGAATTCGTGACGAGCCGCAAATCCCAAAATGTTTGTCACGGCATCAAGCGATGATCCATTTGTAATCGTCAAAAAAGTTTTTTTAGAGACGGTCAGCTTCTTGACCAACGATTCAATTTCTCTGCTTTGACCGTAAGTGGAGATGCAGCCGCAGAAAATAATTGCTGCGAAAATGAGCGCGAATGGAAGGTGGCGTTTCATTTATTATATGGAAAAGAATAAATTCTAAATAGCATAAATAAAACGGTCACTTCCACAATTAACGCGACGGTTCCCAAAGGAACAAGAAAAGATGCAGCCTCGTCCTCGCGCCTTAATTGTGGCAGTGAATAGCCAAACGTCGGAAATAAACCGTTATACCTGATACTCTCCGCAAACCATTGCCGATCAAACTTCAAGCTCGGAACATACGCCTCCCATTTTTGGCCGTTCCCCGCCACTTCTTCGCCCGCGAAATGTGTTTCAGGACGAAGCGGCCATTCTCCCGCGTTGCAAACGGCAAGATTTCGTTGTTCCGCATCACCGCCCCAGAATAATGCGTAACAACCTTTTCCAAACTCGGACGACAGGGCCGAGCCGTAATATTTAATATCTACGCACAAACTCGCAACGTGAAGAATAATTGCGGCGAATAAAACACCGCAGAGTATCAATTGTCGTCCGGTAAATGGAAGATGGCGTTTCAATTTCGATTTCCGTTCCATAAATCAATCACATCAAGCGGTTGAACAACAAAACTCGCTGCCTTCGATTTTTCAGTGACTGGCTCTTCGTAAACCGGCTCGAATTTCGGATCGTGTCCGGCTCGATAAACTGAAACAACCACTGGTTGCTCGCGAAATTTCACTTGGTCAAGGACTTCTTGAAGCGTCATGTCTTTGTGATAGCGCACGATTGCTGATTCTTTCTGCATATCGTCAACGAAGATGCGCTCGTCTGCCGGAGTCTTGTCTTTTGGATTTTGATCTTCAATCCATTTTTGCAATTCCGAGGGTATGGGACTTGAGGCAAATACAGTGGTGTATGTTGAGATGTAGCCGCAGAAAATAATTGCTGCGAAGATGAGCGCTAATGGAAGGTGGCGTTTCATTTACTGGATTCAACAGGTTTAGACGTTTTTGTGTCCATGAATCTTATCAGCCAGCCAGTGGCATCATTTCTTGTCAACATAGCTCACATCCATTGTCACGCTATTTGTCATGCCTGGACCAGATGCATGAATCTGCAGGCTGCCGTCTGGCATATTTGTGAAATCAACGTGGTCATACGATATGGGCTTTAATTTGCCATCCGACTCCTTAACGAAAGTTGCAAGTTCGGCATAGTCTTTTGGCCATCGCTTCTTTGCCCGGCGAAATGCGGTGACGGAAACATCCAAATCTAAAGGCTGCGTAACGGCTTTGGCAAGAATCGCCCCGACAATTTGATCGCCAATACCATTTGGCTCGGACATGGCATGAAGCATAATCCCAAAATAAACAGCCTGTATTGGCAAAGTTACAACATCGGCTGGAACTGACAGCGGCAACAGGGCATAATATGCAGGATGTGACTTCTGATCCACAATCATACGGCCATTATCATCTTTATGCGTCTCTGCTTTGGCACCGTCAAGCACCGCGCACGTCATGCAGCCATTCGAGCCAGCAAGCAGCGCAATCAACAAAAGGCTGACGATAGGAGGCGGGATAATTGTTTTGTTCATTTTGTATTCAGCGCGTTGTTAAAAGTGCGCTTGATCAGCGAAATCCATTGCACCCATGCAATCAGGATGCTGATCACCAGCGAAATCCCGAAGAATGAAAACCACAAACACCATAACTTGGCAATGCTCCAGCCTTCTATGATGTCATCTGGATCGCCCATTTGACGGACGGCGGGAATCTGATGAACAACTGCGATGGGATGTTGACCATCCCAATTGCTGACCCAGTTTCCTGGACTCAAATAGCCAAAGTTTTCATCAGTGCAATAAATCTTGCCATCAACAAATGTTTCCCATGCCATCCAGCAAATACATGTCATCACAAACATTGAGATGACGAATTTCATGATCTTCCAAGCACGGTCAGGTCGAAGCCTTTGCCAGACAAATGTGAGGCAGATAAAGTGCAACTTGGCGGCAATCGGGAATAAAACAATGGCTGCGCCGAAATTTTTGAGAATTGATTCCCAATCAAAGAACAACGCCAATACCGGGAAGAGGTATGCAAGGAAGACTCCCAAATTGACCAGTCTATATGGCCA
Source organism: uncultured Bifidobacteriaceae bacterium (assembly GCA_964413505.1). Taxonomy (GTDB): domain Bacteria; phylum Verrucomicrobiota; class Verrucomicrobiia; order Limisphaerales; family UBA11358; genus UBA11358. The sequence goes on from CAYPTV010000159.1 coordinate 2,899, forward strand.
GTTTTGCTTCACGAACAAAATCAAACAAAGATTTGGCAGAAGGAAGATGTAACCAAGGCAAAATAAGACCATAAAAATCGCCAAAATCGTTACAAAGCCAAAAATCAATGTGGCAGACACAAAACATAGCGCCGTAACAAGAAGCCCAATGGACACAGGAATCCGCCACGCTGGTGACAACGAGAGTATGCAGAAGTCGGAACGTTTGTCGCAGACGCGAATCGTCTCAAAAAACTTCCTCACCATCTTCTGCCGCGCCAGCTTGTCTAAAAGTGGTTCCATGAGTTGCTTTTCATGTCTTGAAGGATTTAACCAAATCCACGACAAATCCAATCATTGCGCCGAACAACGCATAACAAACAGTGCCGACAATGGCAAAAATAACGCCCAGCAGCAACGGCGACGAATCCGGCATTCCAATCATTTGATCCTGCCCAAACATTTCCACCAGCCAGAGTATCGGGGAATTGAAATCGGCATTTTCAAATACGCATCCTCCAAGGCTTCTTGCGATTGTCAGCAACCAAATGGCATACAGAAGATAAATGCAGCCGAACGTCACCGCGCCAAGAAGCGCGAATTTGAGTTTTGAAAAAAACTGCCGAAATCTGGGCGGTGGAAGTGCGCGGAAATATCGAATCAACGAGACCAGCGCGAACGCCACACCACCAGGAAGCATAATGTAATACCAGAAATAACCGTCTCCATATAAAAGGACGAACAATATAAAACCAATGCCGGAAAGTGCTGCGTCTTTAGTCGTGTGAACTGCATGAGACTGACGCATTCCTTCAATCGCCGCGTCTGCAAAGAAAAACAAAAGCGATACAGCAACGAGTCCCGTCAAAATAGAAGCCATGCGAAATTTGCGCAGGCCGAACAGCAAGCCGAGAAAAATTCCGATGCTGGCTCCAAGAATTGTCATTTCATTATTTCGCGTTCGTAACGGTGTCGCTGGATTGTGCCGGCTCGTCTGGAGCATTAACCAGATTGCTCAAATCAAATGCCGGCTGAAAAAGTTGTTCGAGCGTTTGCGGTGATTTGGGAATTTTATTCTCCGCAACGCCGAGTCCGCGATAAAGTTCAAGCACGTTTGGTGCGAAATGATGCACCAATTCGGCTTCGCGCTGGCGCAACGCCGCCTGCGCGATGGAATTTATATTTTGATGCAGCCAGACGGCGTAGCCCAATGAAGCCACGCTTACCAGAAGCGCGATGAGGCTGATGAATCGGTCAGGTTTCATTACAGGAATCCTGCGCATCCAAAATGTTCCTGTCAAACGGGATTTCCCGATATTTGCCAAGAACCATTATTGACTTCCTATTTCCGATTTTTCAGTTGGAGCCTCCTCACGTCGGCTGCCACGGCGGCATTTCTCAACCACCAAGACACCAAGACAATCCGTTGTAGCGTCGAGCCTGCGGCTCGACCGAATCCGGCCACAGGCCGGACGCTGCACGCGCTGATCCAAACTTGGTGTCTTTGTGTCTTGGTGGTTGATTGTCCGGCGGGTTTTAACCACCAAGGCACCAAGGCACAAAGGGGAGATTTCTGTTTAATCCGCAGATGACGCGGATTACGCAGATAAAAAATAAAATCTGCGTTCATCTGTGAAATCTGCGGATTCCAAACGCAAAAGAATGTCAGAGCCTCCTCACGTCGGCTGCTACGGCGGCATTTCTCAACCACCAAGACACCAAGACAATCCGTTGTAGCGTCGAGCCTGCGGCTCGACCGAATCCGGCCACAGGCCGGACGCTGCACGCGCTGATCCAAACTTGGTGTCTTTGTGTCTTGGTGGTTGATTGTCCGGCGGGTTTTAACCACCAAGGCACCAAGGCACAAAGGGGAGATTTCTGTTTATCCGCAGATGACGCGGATTATCGGTTCAGATTGCAGGCGGCCTGCCCATCTTTGCGAGACTGGCAATCACTTCTCCAATTTTCTCACCCAAAAACGTTTTGTTTTGATTCAAAGACGTTGTGTTTTGAACCATAACAACAGTGTTTTGCTCCAAAGACGTTTTGTTTTGGTTCAGAACAACAGTGTTTTGATTCAAAAACGTTTTGTTTTGGTCCAAAGACGTTCTGTTTTGATCCAAACACGTTTTGTTTTGTCCATAACAACAGTGTTTTGGTTCAAAGACGTTCTGTTTTGCATCAGAACAACAGTGTTTTGGTCCATAACAACAGTGTTTTGTTCCAAAAACGTTTTGTTTTGGTTCAAACACGTTCTGTTTTGCCAGTTTTACGAAGTGTTTTGCGGGCGACACCCTTGTAAATCCACAGGTTTCGCAGACGAACGCAGATTTTCGAATCAACGCCTGTTCCGCTGCTTGCGTGGGGTCAACATTGCCGGTAGTTTGTCGCATTCTTTGACCCAGATGCGATTGTCCCGACGCCATTTATTCCTGCTCATGATCACCGGACTTTATTGCGCCCTGCCCCAGCCTGTCCCGGGGTCGGAAGCTGTCAATCTGCCATGGGACTGGTCTGGGGTGATCGGCACGGGCCAAAGCCTTGCCGTGGGCGAGCAGGGACGGCCGGTGAAATCCATCACCCAGCCTTACGGCAATCTCAAGCTCTCGACGGCGAACCTCCGCTGGCCGGTGGACCCGGACGACACGAACCTTTCGCTGGTGCCGCTGGTGGAGCCGGTGGGCAGGTTGTCGCGGGCTTATCCGAGTGCCTGGCCGGAGAACATCGCGGGCGAGACGCCGCATTCGGCCATGGCCAACGAAATCAGTATTCTGGTGAAGACCGGGACGGGACGTGATTTCATCGGCGTGCATGGGGAGGTCGGCGAGAACGGCCAGTGCATGAAATTTCTGAAAAAAGACGCCGTGGCGGAGGGAGTGAACGGCCGTTCGTATGAGGCCGCGCTGATCGAGACGAAGGTCGTCTCCCGATTGGCGAAGGCCGCCGGCAAAACCTACGGCGTGGGCGCCATCATCGTGACCCATGGCGAATGCGACGCGGGCAATGCGGATTATGAGGAGGAACTTTACCGGTTGTGGTCGGACTACAATTCAGATCTGGCGGCGATCACGGGACAGAAGCAGAAGGTGCAAATGATTTTGTCGCAGCAGAATTCGTGCAACGACCGTTCGGCGTCAACCCTGGCGCAGTGGAAAGCGGGCGTTGACCATCCCGCAGACATCGTGTGTTCCGGTCCGAAGTATCAATACCCTTCCGCCGAGGGCATCCACCTCACGTCCGACGGATACCAGCAACTGGGCGAGAAATACGGGCAGGTTTATTATGAGCGTGTGGTGCTTGGAAAGAACTGGCAGCCGTTGCAGCCGGCCGGCATCGAACGGAAAGGCGCGGTCATCACGATCCATTTTCATGTGCCCGTGCCGCCGCTGGTCTGGGAGAATGATTTTGAGCCGCCGCATCAATCCATCGAGGAATGGAAGGATGGAAAAGGATTTGAGGTGAACACCGCCGCCGGCGGCAGGGTGGCAATCGCCTCGGTGGTCATTGCCGGCGCCGATGTCATCATCACCTGCGCGACCGATCCCGGCCCCGGCGCGCGCGCGGGCTATGCGATGGTCGGCCAGAAGCGGCGGATGACCGGGCCGTTCAACGGAACGTATCGCTGGGGGTTGCTGCGGGATTCCGACCCGTTTGTTGGCGCCGTCACGCAGAAGGCCCAGCCGAATTATGCGGTGGCCTTTGAGATGACGGTTCCGTGAGCGGGCCGAAAGCCGCCCAACTATCTATTCGCCGTAGACCTTGTTGATCAATTTCCTTAATTTGTTTTCTGGAACCGGCTCCTTGCTGCCGGGCGGCTTTCCCTCGGATTCCAACGCGTCCGCCAGCCAGTTCAAATGCTCGGAGCGGTATTGGAGTTTTTTGACAAGGGCGCTGAGTTCGTTCGCCTCGGTTCGGACTCGTTGCGCGATTTCTTTCCTGTTCATGCC
>CAYPTV010000160.1:0-6810 GCA_964413505.1 uncultured Bifidobacteriaceae bacterium
AGGGGTTTTGGCAAATTCACCCGCCAACTTGGTGTAGCCGGGCCATCAGTGTCCCATTTTTGGATACACAAGAGGACGGCTGGCTCTTGTGGTCTGAACCGGCCCGATGGAGGATGTCATGGGCAACAAGGTAAAAACGTTTTCCCATGAGCATTCCTCCATGGAACCCAGGCTTTTCCAAATGCGACTTTTGTTGATTTATGCTCGTTAAGACAGATTACGTCCCTGATTTTTTGAAACGCGCTTGTTCAAATCTTTTACCGGCTGTTCATCAGGTCGGTGAAAATATTATCATAATCAACGGTTGATTGCAGCGATTGAGCGGTGGTGAAAGTTGAGGCGTTGGCGATGTTAAACGCCGCCTGACTGAATACAGGTTTAACCGAGCCATCGGTGAACAGGCAGACCCAGGCTTTGGATGGAAAATGTGCGAAAGCCGTGGCATTGAACTGCATTCCGCCGGTTCCTTCCATGTAATCCGTTGCAAATATATCCGCTTTAACCTGGCTTGTTTTTTGGTATGCCCGGAGTGTTGCGGGATCATTCTGATTGCCGGCTTGATAGCCTGCCGCGTTGACAACGCGCGGATTGAATAAAATGGTGGAATTAACGAGTCCACTGGAACCCGTGGCACCCTGCGGAACCGTGCTCAGCGGACCGCTCGTGCTCATAAAACGGGGCGTGGAGTAATTGGCAATTCCCAAATAATTATTAACCGCAAAACTGGGACAAAATAAAACTTTGCCATCCCCGATCAGATTCAAGGCATATAGATATCCCAAGTTGTTAAACTGAAATCCGACCGCGTCCAAGCCGTTCGCATTCAACCCGAATGGCACCGGCGTATTTGCCGTTCCTGCGGTAGGACCGACAGCATACAGCGTGTAATCTTCAGAATGAATTTCATTTAACGGGTGCCCGGCTGGCTTGCTGATGTCAAACCAGATTGGATACCAATCGCTGGAATCTCCCGCATAGACCGTGCAAGCGACATAAACCTGGCGCATGTTTGAAATGCACTGGGCCGTGAGAGCCTTGCGTTTGGCGGAGGCCAGCGCGGGAAGGAGCATCGCCGCGAGAATGGCGATAATGGCGATTACCACAAGTAGCTCTATCAGGGTAAATCCATTTTGCCTTTTATTTTTCATTTTCATTCAAAAAATATTTATCCCCCCCCCAATGCTGTCGGCAGCTCACATCTGAATCAAATCAAAACCACATCAAATCATTGAAAATCAAATGGGTGATGACTCCAAACACAATGACAGCCCAAAGCCCTGTGAAGTTACATCCGATTTTTTCCTGAAGGTCGGTTACTCTCTTCTCGAATCGCCGTTTGTTTCCGCCCAGCGGGCGAAAAGCCAGAGCAAATCCGACAGCCGGTTTAGAAAAATGATGATCTCGCCGTTTTTTAACTCCCCTTGTTCCTGCAAATCACAGACGCGCCGTTCCGCGCGGCGGCAAACCGTCCGGGCCACGTCCAGCGCGGCTGAACTTTTCGTCGCGCCCGGCGTCGCCCATCCCTTGAAGCTGATGTTCTGCGCCTCAATTTCTTTCACCAGCTTTTCCAGTTTCGCCGTCATTTCAGGCGTGACAACCGAATAGCCGTCCTTCACATAGCGCGGCAAATCTTCCGCCAGCACGCCGACCTCACCCATCACATCCACGAGGCTTTTCTGGATCCAGAAAAGATTGTCGCTGATAAAATTCTCCGTGGCCGTCGCGCGCGCCAGGCCGAGCGCGGCGTTCAACTCGTCAATCGTGCCGCAAGCCTCCACGCGCGGATGCGTCTTCGGAACGCGGCGGCCATACATCAACCCCGTCGTTCCAGAATCCCCGGTTTTTGTGACAATGCTCATTTTGAAACTTTGCCCACCTCCCCCGCTGCCGGCGAAAGCACCGGCCCGGACAGCCTTTGATAATTCAAAATACCCTTCACAATCGCCGACGCCATCTGCTTCCGATAATTTGCGTCATAAATTTTTTTGCCCTCGGACGGGCTTGTCATGTAGCCGCCCTCGATCAAAATCGCCGGCATCGCCGCCTCGCGCAGCACCGCGAACCGCGCGCGCCGCACCCCACGGTCTTCCGCGCCAAGGTTTTGCACAAGCGATTTTTCCATCTGATATGCCAGCAGCAAACTTTTGTTTCCAAAACGGTTCGCCGTAGTCGGCCCGTAATCGCCGCCCTCGCCCTGCGCGTTCGACGACGACGCGCCGACGGGCGTGATGCAATACGTTTCCGGCCCTGAAACCTCATCCCTTCCGCTTTGCGCCGCGTTGAAATGCAGGCTCACGAACAGATCCGCGCCGCGGCTGTTCGCAATCGCCGGGCGCACGGGCAAATCAACAAACGTGTCCGTGCTGCGCGTGAGAATCACCTTGAAACCAAGTTTCTTGAGCTGGTCGCGCACTTCAAACGCCAGCGGCAGCGTGTAGTTTTTTTCGTAATGAAAGCCGACGCGGTTGCCCGAATCTTTCCCGCCGTGGCCTGGGTCAAGGCAGATGGTCGTGATTTTTTTCGAATCAACGTAGTGCGACGGCGACAGCAGAGGACGGATTGCCGTGTCCAAATCAAACTGCGCGATGAGCGCGCCGTATTTGTCCTTCGCCGCCGGAAACGACAGCCGCACGTTCACGCCGTTGATTTCCGCCTGCGCCGAATCCACACCAAACACCAGGCGCGAAGTCCGGTTGGTCAGGACAACTTCATTGTGCGCGGGCCAGATAATTTTAAAACCATACGCGCCGGCCCAGTCCGCCAGCGGCACATAATTCTGGCCGTTGATGAAAGCCGCGCGCGCCGTCCCCGCGCAAAACGCAAGGCACAGCAAAACCAGCGGCAGGAATTTTCGGTTCACAGCGGCGCAACTTGCCCGCCCGCCGCGCTGGATTCAAGGGAAATGGCGCGCTGATAATTCAAAATTAGGCATTGGTTTAGAGCATCGGCCAATCGTCGCGACGTTTCAGATGGAAAAATTTGCTGTCTGTTTCTTAACAACTCTGGCATTTAAGCCGCATGGTTGAGGAACAACAACATGGTTTTGCATTTGAAAAATGGGTTATAGAACTTGCGAAACATATAAATCCTGACAAAAGCCACTTGCTCGCCGGTTACACGCACAAATGGGATTTGCCAGCGGAATTAAATCCCGATTCCAGCGGCGGCCCAATCTCAATTAAAACTGCAAAATGGAATTCAAGCATCGGATTTGGTGACGCCCGACGACAATTTCAAATTGACCATAAATTTACTTTGGTGGTTGGTTTCTGGGAAAAAGACGGTTTGCGAAAGCGGGTTGTGAAAATTGTTCCTGTCATTATCGAACATAGTTTGTGGGCTTCACTTTGGAAGCCAATCGAATTTGCTGATTTGAAAAATTTGGATGACCAGATAAAAAATCGAAGCCAAACTTATCGCGAAGCACGCCAGTTGGCGCAGCTCACGGTCAACACACCGCCTTTCAGCGGTTCAATTTTTCGCGTGAACCCAAAAATTGATTCTAAAGTCCAGCGACGGCTTCAATGCAGCCTGACGCAGGAAAAATTCTTCAGCCATCTTGCCCCAAAAATCAGCCGCGATAAAGACGACGAACCGATGCTTTGGGGACAAGTGATGCCACCTTTTTTGCCCGGTCAATCGCGTTTCGGCGCGGACTGACTTTGTAATCCACCGGTTCTTCGACGAACGCCAAGTTATTTGAACGGACAAATTTTTCAGGAATTTGCATCTCAGCCAAGGATGCTTTGGAAATGCTCAACGTGCCGACACCTTTGGCTAGGCGTCTGATTTGGCTGCGCCCTTCTTCACTGTTGAACCACTCGACGAGTCCTTCACAGTCCACGTTGTCAGTTGGCGTGAGAACGTGAATCCAATCGTCAGCCTGCGCTTCGAGACCGTGAGGCATCAGGGCTGTCCGGCCATAGCAACCAGCACCTACGCGAACAAAAAGAATTTCACCCGGACAAACGGCGGACTCTTCACAGAAAGCGTTTCCGTGACGGCTGATGTAGCCGCAATTTTGGGTCAATCGCAGTCCGCCTTCGGGCGACATATTTTTTGCACGAATCAATAAAACTCCGTCACGCCCCGGCGAATCATGCAATTCGCGCAGCTTGCCATACAAAGCAAATCCGGTGCGAAGTCGAAAGACATCGCCCAACTTCACTCCATCAGAAAAAGTCGATTGCGTTTTGGAATGATGTGCTTCGGGTCGCCAATCTGATTCATCCGCCAGAACAACTTTTTGCCAGCGGTCATCCACATCCTGCCAATCCATCAAAGCCAAAGGTTTCAATTCATTCATCTCATCGCAAACCAGCAACGCCGTTGGCTCGCGATACGGCTGGTGAGCCGGAGAAAGTTTTTGAGCAATTAAAATATTCGTCTTGGCCGAGGTTTTTGTGAAGACGCCGCGCGGCAAACTGACAATGGCTTCGACATGCGCCCGGCATAGCAACCAATCGCGGACATATTTGAATGGCCGGTTGCTCAACGGACCATCTGGTAAAATAATTGCAATGCGTCCTCGTGGCTTGACCAATTTCAAAAACAGTTCGAGAAATAAAATTTCCAGACATTGTGACGGACGGCCAAAACCAAAATCAAACCCCTGAAGAATTTGCGGGCGTTTTTCCAAATTTGCCTGCGCGCTAAACGGCGGATTGCCAATTGCCAAATCAAATGTTCCCCAGAGCGGCAACAGGTCAGTCAAAGCATCGCCAGCAATAAAACGCCCCGTCTTCAAAAGCGGGCTGACGATATCATTATATTTCGGATCAATCTCGCAACCAAAAATCTCGCAGCTTTGAGGCGCATTACGAATGAACACACCATCACCGCAGCTTGGATCAATTGCTTTTTGGCCAGCGCGAACACCAGCGAGCCGAAACATACATTGGGTGATGACTTCAGGAGTGAAAAATTGACCAATCACACAGCAAGCGTACAGAAACAGGTACAAAAGTCAATTTGTTTGTGGAAAAAATCATGTTGCTTTCCAATCACAACTTCTCCGGCTTGGCCATCAATTCCGCCACGCGTTGGAGCAGTCGTCCCGCCGCGCCGCCGTCCAGCACGCGATGGTCGAAGCTCAACGTCAGGTTCGCCTCCATCACTGGCACGAACTGGCCTTTGACGCAGTCCCAGTGCGGTGCGTGCCGCGCCGCGCCCATGCCCAGCACGAGGGTTTGTTCCGGCAGCGGAATAGGCGTCGCCCACGTCAGCCCGAACGTCCCGAAGTTAGTGACGGTGGCGATGGAGCCGCCGGTGGCGTTGGCGGGCAGCTTGCGTTCGCGCGCGAGCTTGACCAGCTCGTTGTATGGCGCGATCAAATCCTTGAGCAACCGTTTGTCCGCATCGCGCAAAACCGGGACGAGCACGCCGTCCTCGGCTTCAACAGCGAATCCAACGTCAATGGCGGACGGATGAACAATCTTGTTTCCAACGAGCCGGCCGGCGACCGCGCTGTTTTCCGAAAGCGCCACGGCCAGCGCACGCAGTGCGTAAAGCGCCGGGCCCGGCTTGGGCTTGGTCACTTTGCGGAACGCAAAAAGCGGGTCGAGGCAGACGGGCAGCCCGACGTTGGCGATGGGCCGCGTCCAACTGCGGCGCATCGCGTCGGCCACGGCCACGCGCATAGATGACGCGCCGCTCATCTTGTGTTTTTCCAGGCTGGCGATGTATTTCTCGAAATCCTCGACGGTCACGCGCCCTGCCGCGCCGCTGCCCGCGACGCCTGCGAGGTCGGCGGCGTGCAGGCCAAGTTCGTCCATGCGCGCCTTGAGCCGCGGCGAAAGATAGCTCGCACCCGCCGCGTTTGCCGGCACAGGCAAACCGCGCACAGTCGGCTGCACGCGACCGCTTCTGCGATTGGAATCTGATTTTGAAAGCTGTTCTGTTTCGGGAATTTTTGCCGGAGTAACATCAAGGCCCAAGCGCGAGGCCTCTTCGTTTGTCGCCTCAATCTGGCCGAGCGTCGCGCCGACGGCGTAGCTTTCATTTAATTGCGCGGTAAATTTTTCAATTTTTCCTTTGCACGGCGACGCAACGGTCATCGTCGCCTTGTCCGTCTCGACTTCGATCAAATCCTGATCGGCTTCGACATTGTCGCCGGGCTTGACGACGAAGTTGACGATTCTTGCCTCGGCGATGGATTCGCCAAGCTGCGGCATGATGATGGGAATTTTCATAAAAAATTAAACCACCAAGACACCAAGGCACCAAGTTAAGAAATATCTTATTTTCCTTTGTGTCTTTGTGTCTTGGTGGTTCATAAAACAATTCTTCGGATTCCGTCTTTGATTTTCGGCACGTTGAAATTAATTAAAAGTCCGAGCCGCAATTTTGTCAGTTTCAAATAGGTCAAAAGCTGCGCTTCAAAAACCGGCTGCATCGTTTCGACGGCTTTGATTTCAACAATCAATTGATTTTCAACCGGCAAATCAACCCGCAACCCCGCATCCAAACGCACGCTGTCGTAAATGATTGGGAATGCAACCTGCGTTTGAAATTTCAGGCCGCGCTTGCTCAATTCGTGCGCCAGACAAGCTTCATAAACGGATTCCAGCAAACCCGGGCCGAGAGTTGAATGAACCTTGAACACACCATCCACAACTTCTTTGGCGATGCGATCTGTCTCCGACGAAACAGCCAAAAAGTTTTCCCCAAACCTTGGTGCCTTGGTGTCTTGGTGGTTGGAAATCATGTTCTCAAAAGTTTTCTCGCCGCTGCGGCCACGGCGCGCGCAGTCGGACGGTGCGCCGTCCACAAATTCGGATGATACGGCACGGGCGTGTCCTTGGCGTTGAG
>CAYPTV010000161.1:0-6810 GCA_964413505.1 uncultured Bifidobacteriaceae bacterium
AATACAAATGGTTCACGGCGGGATTCAGCGGATGCTCCGCAGGCCATTGCGTGACGTCGCCATGGTTGATTTGCGGTTCCAGACCGATGTTGAAGCGAATCCGGTCGTAATTTCCGGCGGGAATGTTTTCCAAAGTGAAGTTTGTCCTGCCTTCGCGCGCGCTGATGAAGGCGAACCAGTTTTTCTGTTCCAGCCAGGTTCCGTCGTCACGATGAAGCGAAACATCCGACGCGAGAAAATCCAGCCGCGTGACGGAAATCTTTTGTCCGGCGGCGGTCAAGTTTTGCAGCGCGTCGAAGGCAAGCGGTGTCCCGTTGAATTGCGGCACAAAATCCACGCGCAAGTCCGACGCCCCCGCCGCGCCCGCCAGCAGCAGCGGGAGTAGGAAGATTTTTTTCATCGCGCGGCTCATGTTCAGTTGATAGTGAAACTGCTGATTGTGTAGGGCGGCGGCCCGGAGGTGAATGTCACGACAATGTTTTGCGCGCCGGTGGATGTGCCCGCCGGAATCGTGAACGTGGCGACGACAGTGCCTTGTGTTGAATCAGAAATGTTCGTGCCGCTGATGCTGCCGCCGAGCACGACGCTGGTGATTGGCGCGTTGGCGGGCGGATTTGGCGGCGAACTCGGCAAGGTGATTGTCACGGTCACGGTCTGGCCGCGATTCGCGCTGCCGCCGGGCGCGATTGAAGCAGTCGAGAAAACTGTCGTGCCCGCGTTGTCATAATTGGCGACGGACGTGCGTGCGACGCGATAAAATCGGTAATTGTCCGTGGGATTGTTCGTGTAGCTCGCCGCGTTCAACACGGCGGGAACGGTCGTGGAATTGGTCGTCCACGCTGAAAAATCCGTCGTGGATTGAACCATGTAAGTGCCGCCTTCAATCGCGCTCCACGTCAATGTAACTTTTCCGCTGTTGACGCTTGGAGAATTTAGCGTCGGAGTCAAATTGGTGTTGCCGAGGAAATTTGTCGCGACGGTTTCAGAAATGGTTGTGACCGTTCCGCCGGTTGGATTGCCATAAAATCCGCGCCCGATGTTGTAGGGAAATGTCGGCGCGCCGTTGCTGCTGATGCTGACGAAGTAGGCGTAGGTGCCTTGCGGAAATTCCGGCGTGACGCACCAGCGTCCGTTGTATTCGTCAAGGTCGTAGGTGTTCGTGCCGGGCGCGACGCCGTGGTCGCCGAGATAATCGTTGTCCTCCATGTAGCGTCCGAACGGAAAACTCGCGCTGACATTCGGGCCTGTCTGATTGGTGCTGACGTTGAACAACCGCGCCGACCACGCGGGAATTGTTTTGCGCGGCGCGTTGTTGGTGGAAAGATTGTCCGTGCCGTATTGGCCGTTGCGGATGACGTAGCCGGAAATCATCCGGCGGATGCCGCTGCTCGCGTCGTTTGAAACGCTGTAACCGTAAGGCCCATAAACCGGATAGCCGTCCGCCGTCCACGCGAGGATCGGCGAGTGTTTTGTCAGCGCGTTCGTGGATTCGGTGTAAATTTTCGTCACCGAGTTGAAGTCAACATGATCGCTGAGCTGGTAGCGCAGCGCGGGCGGGTTCGCGTGATAATGATATTGCCCGCCGGCCTGGTGCGCGTTGTTCGGGTCGAAGCTCGCGCCTTCGTTCACATACGCGTCGCGGTTCCAATAGCCGGTGATGTTCTGCGCGTCCACGTTGGAAACCGTGCTGTAAGAGAAGGCGTCCCAACTGTTGAACATCGCCGCGCCGTCCACGAAATAACCGATCGGCCCACCGCCGGTCGCGGTCTTTGTCGCCGGCACGGTCGGGTTGCGCGGAATGCGATACATTGTCTTTTGATTCACCGGCCAGTTCGGAAAAGCCTGTGTGTGTTGCGCGTTGAGATACCACGGCCCCATCACAAAACTGCCCAGTCCGGTGCTGCGGATGTAAACCCAGTTGCTCGACGAATAAATTTCCTGCACGCCGCAATATGCGGGCAGCGTCTGTATCGTCGTGCCGTTCGTCCACGCCGTCAGTGAAGTTCCATTTGTGCGCGAAAGGTCGCTTGAGTAAATCCGCGCGTATTGTCCGGCGTAGGTCGTGAACCACGAATTCGTGCGCGGGTCATCCGCGCGCGCGTTGATTGTGACGAGAAAAATTCCGGCGAGGCCGGCGACGATGGATATAACAATCGTTTTCATGCCGCCACTCTACGCCAACCAACCTTAAGCAATCGTTAAGCTGTGAAAATATTTCACAGCGTGCGCAATTTTTTCTTAATCTCATCTTAAGGTTGGCCGTGCGAAGATTCACGCACTGGCGCATTCACTTTGTCCGTGATAAAACTCTGCCAGCCCGAAAATGAGAATCCTGATTGTCGAAGACGAACCCGATTTGCTCCGCAGCATCGCACAGGCGTTGCGCGAGGAAGGCTACGCCGTGGACACCGCGCCCGACGGCGAGGACGGTTTTTACAAGGCCGAAAATTACGACTACGACGCCATCGTCCTCGACGTGATGCTGCCGAAAATGGACGGCTGGGAAATCCTGAAACGCCTCCGCAAAATCAAAAAGACGCCCGTGCTCATGCTCACTGCACGCGACCAGACGCGCGACCGCGTGCGCGGCCTCGACAACGGCGCGGACGATTATCTCGTTAAGCCGTTCGATCTGGACGAACTGTTTGCGCGATTGCGCGCAATAATCCGCCGCAGCACGAACAAGACGACGAACGTCATCGAAATCGGTGAAATCAAAATTGACACCGCGCTGCGAAATGTTTCGCTGAAAGAAAAACCTGTCGAACTCACCGCGCGAGAATACGCGCTCGTGGAATTTCTCGCGCTGCACCGCGGCGAAGTCGTCACTCGCACGCAGCTTTACGAACATCTGTTCGACGAAAACGAAAGCTCGCTCTCGAACCTGCTCGACGTTCACGTCTCCAACGTCCGCAAAAAACTCGGCGCGGAATTCATCGTCACGCGGCGCGGCCACGGCTATTGCATTGAATAGATGAAAACATCGAACATCCAACATCGAACGCCGAACGCCGAACTTGAGGGCGCGCGCTTCATTCGATGTTCAATGTTCAGCGTTCAATGTTCGATGTTTTCCAAATTATGATTTTCAACTCCATCAAATGGCGGTTGCAAATCTGGTATGGCCTGATTCTCGTCGTCGTGCTCGCGGGATTTGGTTTCACGGCGTATCAATTGGAACGCGGACGGCTGTTCGGTCGCATTGATGACGGATTTAATCGTCGGTTTAGAGTGCTGGCCAATGCACTGCATCATCCGCCGCCGCGTGGATCGGAGGGAAACGGGCAGCCTTTTGACCGTCCGCCGCCCGGCCAGTTTCCTGACGACGGTCCACCGAGACAAAATCCGCGTCCGCCACTTGAATTTCATCTGTCGCCGGAAGACTCACATTTCTTTAATGCAGACGATCCGAATGATTTTTATTTCATCATCCAGTCTCGCAATGGCAACGAAATCGCGCGTTCGGCTAATGTGCCAAACGAAAAGGATGTCACATATGTTGGCAAAAACTTTAACGAGTTTTGGCAGGACTTGCCTTCAGGTGAACGCCTGCGGGTCGGTTGCTCCATCGCGCTGGAATTAAAGGAGCTTGATCGCACCGCCATGAAACTCGCAGGCATTGGCGGAATCATTTTGCTTTTCGGTCTTGCCGGCGGCTGGTGGTTTGTTTCGCGCGCATTGCGCCCCGTCGAAAACATCAGCGCCGCCGCCGTGAAAATTTCCGCCGGGGATTTGTCGCAGCGCATCAATGTCGCCGAGGCCGAAAGCGAACTCGGCCAACTCGCCGCCGTTTTGAATTCAACCTTCGCGCGGCTCGAATCCTCGTTCGCGCAGCAAAAACAATTCGCCTCCGACGCCGCGCACGAACTGCGCACGCCCGTCGCCGTCATTTTGACGCAGACGCAAACCGCCCTGAACCGCGAGCGCGACGCCGCGAGCTACAAAGAAACCGTCGAAGCGTGCCAGCGCGCCGCGCAACGGATGCGGAAATTGATCAAGGCATTGCTCGAACTCGCGCGGCTCGACGCCGGACAGACAAAATTGAAACGGCAGCAATTTGATTTTTCAAAGACGATTGAAGAGTGCGTCGAGCAGATAAAACCGATCGCCGAGGAGCGCGGCATAAAATTTTCCTCGCGTCTCGAACCGCTCGAAATCAACGGCGACGCGATGCGGCTCGCGCAAGTCGTCACGAATCTTCTGACGAACGCCATCAAATACAACAAGCCGGACGGCAACGTGCGCGTGAAGCTGGAATCGCAGAACGGCCTCGCGGTTTTGACTGTGAGCGACACGGGCAACGGGATTTCCGCCGAGGATTTGCCGCACGTCTTCAAACGGTTTTATCGCGGCGACAAATCGCGCACCGGCGCGAACAGCAGCGGCCTCGGCCTCGCCATCTGCAAAGCCATCGTCGAAGCGCACGGCGGCACGATCGAAGCCTCCAGCACGGAAGATGTCGGGACGGTTTTTACGGTGAGGTTGCCGCTGTCGTAAATTCAGCGCAAAAACATTTCCGCTGCCGAATCGGCGAAGCGCAATCCCTGATGCGTGAGCTGGAATTTTTCCGCGTCACGCGATGCCCAGCCGCGCCCGGTCAATTGGTCCATTTCCGCCGACCACTCGTTTTGCAAATCAAAATCCGTTGTGCGTTTGAATTCCGTGAACGGCCAGCCGACGTTCATGCGCAAACCGAATGCGGCGATTTCTCCCGCGCGGCGCAGCGGCGGCAGTTCCTCGCTGGATTCGATGGCACGTTTTCCTTTTTCCAATTGCTCGCAATAAAGCTGCGTGTTCGACCAGTTCTTCGTCCGCACGCCGCGAACATAGCCGGTCGCGCTTGGCCCAAGCCCGTAAAAATTTCCGCCGCGCCAGTAATTGACGTTGTGGCGGCAGGCGTGGAAAGGAATTTTGAATTTTGAATTTTGAATTTTGAGTTGTTGGTCTTTGGCGAAGTTGGCGATTTCGTATTGGTGGAATCCGCTGCGCGTCGCGGACATAATCAATTCCTCATACATTTCGCAGGCAAGATTTTCATCCACGGAAAATTCCCCTGCCTTGAGCTGATCAAAGAGTGGCGTGTCGTCCTCGTAAATGACCTCGTAGCTGGAAAGATGTTCGCTCTGCATCGCCATCGCCTCGTTCAAGGTCGCGCGCCAGATTTCCATCGTCTGCGTGGGAATGGCGAACATCAGATCGAGATTGATGTTTTCAAAACCGGCGCGGCGCAGGATGTCGAACGACTTGAAAACCATTTCGCGCGAATGAATCCGTCCGAGGCGGTCGAGCAGTTTTTCGTCGAGCGATTGAACGCCCATCGAAATGCGGTTGATTCCAAAATCGCGGAACAATTTTGCCTTGTCCGCCGAGACGGTGGCGGGATTGCATTCCACGGTAAATTCCTCTGCGCCGAGCAAATTCAGTTTTTCCATCGTGCGGAGGATTTGCTCCCACTGGCGCAAATTCAACAGCGACGGAGTGCCGCCGCCAAAAAAAACGGTTTGGGGCTTGATATCGTTGGCTACAATTTCCATTTCGCGGACGAGGGCCTGGACATAACGGTTGACCAGTTCGCCGGACGAAGCCTGGGAATAAAAGGCGCAATACGCGCATTTTTGCGCGCAGAACGGGACGTGGACGTAAAGGCTGTGGATGTTTGCGACGGGCATCGCCATTCCAGAACAATAGCCATGGTCGCCGCCGCTGGCGAACAAAATGCCCACGGCGAAAACAGAATTTTAATTTTGCAGGCGTTCAGTAAGCCTGCACGCGCTGGACGTTCTCGGCCTTCAAACCCTTTTCGCTGGAGACGATGTCGAATGAAACCTCGTCGCCTTCCTTGAAGGTTTTGAACCCGTCGCCGATGATGGACTTATGATGCACAAAGATGTCCGGACCGGAACCTTGGGTGATGAAGCCTAATCCCTTGCTGTTGTCAAACCACTTGATTTTGCCGCTGGCCATATCTAGCTCCCACAATGCGAGGCCATGCTCCAAGAAAAAACGGACTCAACCTGGAAACCAGCTTGCGTCCGAAAATTAATGTTGGAAACGGCTCATGCCTCTAAAAAAATCAATAATAAACCGTCCCCGGAGTCGTCAAGAACAAGTTTCAGAAAAGCCTCCGCGTTTCCTGCTTGCACGCGGTCTTATTCCGCCACCAGCCCCGCCGCGTCGGCATTTGAACTGACCTGTCCCGGATTTTTGCAGCCGCAGATCACGGAAGAGACGATTAGATTCCGCAGGCACCACCCCATCGCCCATTGCGTCATCGGCACGCCGGACGGCACCTCGGTTTTTTGGAGGCGCTCCACCTCGGCTAGGTCGCGCTTCAATTTTTCCGCGTCAAACGTCGCGCGCACGTCGTTCGCCGCGAAGTTCGCGCCGGGTTTGTATTTGCCCGTCAACAATCCGCTCGCCAGGGGCACGCGCGCGAGGATGCCGAGGTTGTTGTTCTGCGCGTGCGGGAAATAAATCTCCTCGGCCCGGCGGTCGAGGCGGTTGTAAAAAACCTGCAACGCCTCGACGCCGAATTTGGCTGCCTCGCGCGCCTGAAGCTCGCTGCCTTTTTGCAAAATGGACAGCCCGATGTGCCGGATTTTGCCCGCGCGCTTTTGTTCCGCGAGAAATGACCAGAGTTCCTGATTCTGGAAAACCGCGTCCGAGCCGGAATGAAACTGGTAAAGGTCAATCGTCCCGACGCGCAGCGCCTTGAGCGAATCGTCCAGTTGTTTTTGGACGCCGCCGATGGAAAAATCGTCGTCGCGGCTCATGAAGCTTTTGAAGCGATGGCCGAATTTCGTCGCAACG
>CAYPTV010000162.1:0-6783 GCA_964413505.1 uncultured Bifidobacteriaceae bacterium
TTCATAACGGGCGGAGCTGCTTCATCAAGCCGCTCCCTAAATTTTGTGACGATCACGCGTTTGTTCACAGATATTTGGCCAAAATTGGATTCAACGCGGTCACGGTTTTCTTCGGCCAGAATTTTCTGTCGGTCAGAATGGCGTATTTCAGCGCGGAATGGCATGACCATTCTGGTTCGGCGGGAATTTTTGCAACGACGGCGGCGACGATTTTTTTTGCGGTGTCGGCGTTGCGGTGCAGGTTGGCGATGATCATTTCGAGCGTGACGTGCTCGTCGTCCGTTTTCCAGCAGTCGTAGTCCGTCGCCATCGCCATCGTCGCGTAGGCGATCTCCGCCTCGCGCGCGCATTTGGCCTCGCCGAGGTTCGTCATGCCGATGACGTCGTAACCGGCGCGGTGGTTTGCCAGCGATTCTGCGCGGGTGCTGAACGCGGGGCCTTCCATGCAGACGTAAGTGCCGCCGTCGTGGACGTGGGCTTTTTCTTCGCGCGCGGTTTTCAAAATGAGCCGCCGCAGCTCCTCGCAAATGGGATCGGCGAACGCGATGTGCGCGACGATGCCGCGCCCGAAAAATGTGTGGTTAGGTGATTGCTTGGTGCGGTCGAAAAACTGGTTGATGAGCACGATGTCGCATGGCTTGTATTTTTCCTGCAACGAGCCGACGGCGCTGGCGCTGATAATCCAGGCGACGCCGAGTTTTTTCATGGCCCAGATGTTGGCGCGATGGTTCAGCTCGCTGGGCAGAATCCGGTGGCCGCGCCCGTGCCGCGGCAGGAAGACAACATCGCGCCCGGCAATTATTCCGGTAAGCAGATCGTCCGACGGCGGGCCGAAGGGCGTTTTGACCTTGACCCATTTCTGGTTGGTGAAGCCTTCGATGTTGTAAAGGCCGGTGCCGCCGATGATTCCAATTTTATGTTTCGACATGGGAAACTTTTAACTGCGAAAGGCGCGAAAGACACGAAAAAAATGGAACGCCGGTCATTGCCCGCCCCGGGGCTGGTTTGGTTTTTTCCGGGCCGGGCGCCGCCCGGCGCTTCAGACTGCATTTTCCCGGCTGGCGTTTATGAAAAGAATTGTTATTTTCCGCGGATGGAATTCTTTCAAAAAATTCTCAAGACGGCCGTTGACGGCGGCGCGTCGGACATTCATTTGAAAATCGGCACGCCGGTCATCTTCCGCATCAACCGCGAGCTGGTCGCCATCGAATGCCCGCATCCGACATTGGATTGGATGAACAAGATCGTCGCGGAAATCACGCCGATTCACCTTAAAAAGCGGCTGGAAGAGGAACGCGAAATTGATTTTTCCTATTTCGTCCCCGATGTCGGGCGGTTCCGCACGAACCTTTTCCAGCAGCGCAGCCAATGGTGCCTGGCGATGCGCCATGTCAAGACGAGCGTGCCGACTTTCGAGGAGCTTGGATTGCTGCCGCAGATAAAAAAAATTGCCGAGTCGCCGCGCGGCATCGTGCTCGTGGCCGGTTCGACCGGTTCGGGAAAATCCACGACGCTTGCGGCGATGATCGAGCACATCAACGGCAATTTCAAAAAGCACATGGTCACGCTCGAAGACCCGGTCGAATACGCTTTCGAGGACAATCAATCGGTGATCGAGCAGCGCGAGATCGGGCTCGACACGGTTTCCTATCACCACGCGCTGAAGCATGTTTTGCGGCAGGACCCGGACATCATCATGATCGGCGAAATGCGCGACAGCGTCAGCTTTGCAGCGGCGATCAGCGCGGCGGACACGGGGCATCTGGTTTTGTCCACGCTGCACACGACGACGGCGGCGCAATCGGTCTCGCGCATCCTGGATTTTTTCCAGGCGGAAGAGCGCGAGCAGGTGCGCCGGCAGCTTGCCGGAACTTTGCGCGGCGTGATTTGCCAGCGCATGGTTGCGACGGTGGACGGCAAAATGACGCCGGCGATGGAAATCATGCTCAATTCTCCGCTGGTGAAGAAATTGATCGAGGAAAATCGTCTGGATAAATTGTCCGCCGCGATCGAGACCGGAACGGACGACGGAATGATTTCGTTCAATCAATCGTTGTTCAACCTTGTCAAAGAAGGCCGCGTGACGGAAAAGGAGGCGATGTCCAAGGCGAGCAACGCGCAGGCGCTGGAAATGAATTTCAAGGGGATTTTCCTGGACGAAGGCCGCCGGATTGTCAGTTGAACAGGGTCGTCCTCGTTCTCGTAATCGAAATACAAACTCATCGAGGGCGAGGACGAGAAAAACTTGGGTTGACTTAAAGGCGACTGTTAATATCGTATATTCAAAGTGCGAGTTTCAAAGAAAACCGATTATGCTTTGCGTGCCCTGTTCACGCTCGTGGATCATTTTGGCGGCGCACCGATTCCGATCCGCGAACTTGCCCGGCGCAATGACGTGCCGAAAAAGTTCCTGGAGCAGATCATGCTTCAACTCAAGGCGCAGGGCTGGGTGGACAGCGTGGCAGGAATCCGGGGCGGTTATTTGCTCGCCAAAAATCCGTCCAAAATCACGATGGGCGACGTGGTGCGTCATTTTGACGGCATTTTAGCGCCAATTGATTGCGTTTCTGTCACGGGCTACAAACGCTGCTCGCAGGAATCGCTTTGCAAGTTCAGGCGCGTTTTTCTGGACGCACGGAATTATGTGGCCGGGGTGATGGACAAGGCGACGCTGGCCGAGATTGCAAAACACTCGCCGGTCACAAAACGCGAGATTTCAGCCGGTTTCATTGGTGGAGAAGGCATCTAAAAGATTTTTTCAAAAAACAGTTGACTGTTTCCGAATTTTGTCGAGAATAACTACTAAATAAGTCGTTATTAAACGTAAATTGAAATGAGCGCAACGCAAAATAAAACGAACGGGGATTCCGCTGGAAAGCAGGACTGGCTGGAGATTGTCCGGCAGCAAGTCGGTTCGCTGCGCTACGGCGTGGTGGAAATTGTCGTGCATGATTCGCAGGTGACGCAAATTGAGAAGACCGAGCGCGTGCGGCTGGAAAAACCGCGTTCATAAATATTACGCCGACCGGAACACCGGAGGCGCGAAACACAAAACAAACAAGTCGCTGACCGATCAATCGGAAGCGGAGAAAAACAAAAAAGAAAATGAAAATAAATCAGTTACTAATCGCAGCCTTTGTGGGGGCGCAGTTCGTGACGGCTTCATATGCCGCGGACGACGCGACGAACAATTCCACGGAAGCTGCGGAGATCGCAGCCTTGAAACAAGAAATCCAGACACTCGACCAGAAAGTCTCGGATCTCGAAAACCAGCGTCAGGCGCAACAACCGGTCGCCGACAGCGCTGACAAGCAACAGATCCAAGACCTCGACCAAAAGGTGCGGATACTGTCGCGCGAGCGCGAGCTTGACCAGGACGCGGCGGCCACCGCTGCCAAATCGGCGCCGAAAATCACGCTTGGCGCAACCGGGCTTGGATTCAGCTCGGCGGATTCAAATTTTGTCGCGACGATTCACGGTTTGATCCAGGTGGACAGCCGGACTTTCTCGCAGGACAATCATGTTCAGGGCAACGACAGTTTTTTGCTACGCCGTGCGCGTCCGATCATCACCGGCACGGTTTTTCATGATTTTGATTTCAACTTCACACCAGAATTTGGCAATGCCACTCCCGGCGCAACCAGCGCGGCGTCTACGCCGAGCATTTATGACGCTTACATCAACTACCGCTATTCGCCGTGGCTGCAATTGGAGGCAGGCAGGTTCAAGCCGCCGGTGGGGCTGGAATATTTGCAGACTGATACAGCTACGTCATTCAACGAGCGGTCGCTGGTCTCGGACTTGATTCCCGGCCGCGACCTCGGCTTCGAACTGCACGGCGACATTGCCGGCGGCGTGGTGAGTTATGCGGCGGGCATTTTCAACGGCGTGGGGGACAATCAGAGAAACACGACCGACATCGGTTTCCAAAACGACCGTGAATTTGACGGGCGGCTGTTTGTGCAGCCGTTCAAGGCGACCGGCATCGCCGCGCTACAAAATTTCGGCGTCGGGGCCGGCGGCAGTTGGGGCAGTTCGTCCATCACCAACACGCTTGGCTTGCCAAACACCACTGGCGGCGGATCAACGTCCTACGGATTTTCCACGGACGGACAGCAGCAGTTCTTTGCCTATTCCGCCACCACCGTTGCCGCGCACACGCACTGGCGTTTTTCGCCGCAAGGCTATTATTACTACGGCCCGTTTGGTCTGCTGGGCGAGTATGTCATTTCGGATCAGGGCGTGGAAAACAGCACCACGCTCAAAACCGCAAACCTCCGAAACACGGCCTGGGAAATTTCCGGCGGCTGGGTGTTGACGGGCGAGGATGCTGCCTACAACGGTGTGACGCCGCGGCATAATTTTGACCCGCGCAACGGCGGCTGGGGCGCATGGCAAGTAGTCGCGCGTTACGCGGAGTTGAATGTTGACAGCGCCGCATTTCCAACTTTTGCCAGCGCAACCACATCGGCGTCTGCGGCGCAGGCATGGTCGCTCGGACTGAACTGGTATCTCAACCGCAACATCCGCGTCAACGCCAGCTATTCGCACACGACGTTCACCGGCGGCGGAGCCGCTTCGGCAACGACCGCACCGGCCAGCGTCTCATCGCATCCTGAAAGCGTGTTCTTCACGCGCGTGCAACTGGCATTTTAACCTACCTAAAATAAATTTATCTCCACATGAAAACATTTCTTAAAATTCTCCTGGCCTCGTCGCTTGCGATTTCCGCCAGCGCCAAGGAAATCAAACTGCTTAACGTCTCCTATGACCCGACGCGCGAGCTTTATACCGAATACAACGCCGCGTTCGCAAAATACTGGAAGGCGAAAACCGGCGACGACGTGGTCATCTCGCAATCGCACGGCGGTTCGGGCAAACAGGCGCAGTCCGTCATTGCCGGGCTTGAGGCCGACGTGGTGACGCTCGCGTTGTCCTACGACATTGACGCGATTTCGCAGCAGGCGAAAATTTTGCCCGCTGACTGGCAGAAACGTTTGCCCAACAACAGCACGCCTTACACTTCCACAATTGTGTTTCTCGTGCGCAAAGGAAATCCGAAGGGCATCAAAGATTGGGACGACCTCGTGAAACCGCACGTCTCCGTCGTCGTGCCGAATCCGAAAACCTCCGGCGGCGCGCGCTGGGCATATCTCGGCGCCTACGCTTATGCGCTGGAAACTTACGGCCATGACGACGCGAAGGCCAAGGACTTCATCACGAAGCTCTATAAAAATGTCCCGATCCTCGATTCTGGCGCACGCGGCTCGACCATCACCTTCGCGCAACGCGGCATCGGCGACGTGCTGCTCGCGTGGGAAAACGAGGCGCACCTCGCGCTCAAGGAATTCGGCGCGGACAATTTTGAGATCGTCACGCCGCCGTTGAGCATTCTCGCCGAGCCGCCGGTCGCGGTCGTTGACAAAAATGCGAAGCGTCACGGCACGACGGAAGTTGCGAACGAGTATTTGAAATATCTTTATTCCGACGAAGGCCAGGAGATCGCGGCGAAGAATTTCTACCGCCCGCGCAATCAGGACATCGCCGCAAAATACGCCGCCAATTTCACGCAACTGAAACTGGTCACGGTTGACCAGGAATTCGGCGGCTGGACAAAAGCGCAGGCAACGCATTTCACCGACGGCGGCGTTTTCGACCAGATTTATCAACCATAAAACGTGTTCGCGGTTCCTCCGAAGAGGGCGGCGGCTGTTGAAAATCAGCCGCCGCTCTTCCAAGAAAAACCGGAACAAACCCAAACTCAAAATGACTATCGCCGACACTCCCTTCAAAACCGCCGTGCAATCGCCGCGACGCCACCGCCGTTCCATCGGCGAACTGCTCGCGCCGTTGGACAAAATCGCCGCGACCTCGCCGAACCTCGTCGCGAATTACGAGGCGCAATTTGAATCGGACGGCAGGCGTTACGAATTGCCGCGCTATTTGTTCGTCGGGCCGCGCGGCGGCGACACGCCGATCCGCGTCGGCATTTTCGCCGGCATCCACGGCGACGAACCGGAAGGCGTCCATGCAATTGTCCAGTTCATCAAATTGCTCGAAGCCAGGCCCGAGCTCGCCGCCGGATATTACCTGTCGTTTTATCCGGTCTGCAATCCGACTGGCTTTGAGGACGCGACGCGGTTTTCGCGCGCCGGAAAAGATTTGAACCGCGAGTTCTGGAAGAATTCCGGCGAGCCGGAAGTCCGCCTGCTTCAGGCCGAACTGGTTTCGCGCTCGTTTCAGGGAATCATTTCGCTGCACACCGACGACACGAGCGACGGCTTTTACGGCTTTGTCGGCGGCGCGACGTTGACAAAAGATTTGATCAAGCCTGCGCTGCAAGCCGCCGAAAAATTTCTCCCGCGCGATGAACGTCCCGTCATTGATGGCTTTTCGGCGCAGAACGGAATCATCCGCGACAGCTACGACGGCATCCTGTCCGCGCCGCCGAAAGTGCGCCCGCGTCCGTTTGAAATCATTTTGGAGACGCCCGCCACGCCGCCCGAATATCTGAAGGAACTCGCCTTCGTGGCCGCGCTCCAGACAATTTTGCTCGAATACAACAAATTCATCGCCTACGCTCCGAACCTCTAAACTTTGTGGCGACCAGACGACTCGGAGCAAAAAAGTTGCGGGTGTTGCCGGGCTTCAAACTGACGCTCGGCTTCACTTTGTTTTATCTTGGCCTCATCGTGCTGATTCCGCTGTCGGCGGTCTTCATCAAAACCAGCACGCTGACGTGGGCGCAATTTTCGCACACGGTTTTTTCGCCGCAGGCGCTCG
>CAYPTV010000163.1:0-6780 GCA_964413505.1 uncultured Bifidobacteriaceae bacterium
AAATTGATCCCAAGCTGCTCACGTCCGACGACAAATGGATTTTGCTGAAGCTGGATGCCGCCATCCGCGAATTGAACACCGCGTTCGCCGGATACAAATTCAGCGATGCGACGGCGACGCTTTACCGCTTTTTCTGGAGCGAATATTGCGACTGGTATGTGGAGGCGAGCAAGGCGGTGTTCTTCGGCGAGGACGCAGCGCGCAAGGCGAACACGCTGGCGGTGATAGATTTTGTGCTGTCGCACACGGTGCGGATGTTTCATCCGTTCCTGCCGTTCATAACGGAGGAATTGTGGCATGGCATGGGTTACGCGACCGACATGCCGGAAAACCAGGGCGGCAAGACCATCATGTTCGCGCCGTGGCCGCTGCCGCTGGACGACGAATTCAGATCACATTACGGTTTAAGCGCTGGCGACGAAAAACAAGTAGAGGCGCGGAATGAACTGGTCGGACAAGGCCGCAATCTGCGCCGCCTCGGAAATATCGCTTCAAACAAAAAGGTGAAATTCGTTTTCAAGCCGGCTGGGAATTTTCCAACGAACGAGATTGAAATCCTGAAGCTGCTGCTCAATGCCGAGTCGCTGGAGGTTGGCGCAAATTATCAGCCGGCAAAAGGGACTCCCGCCGCGCGGACGGAACTTGGCGAGTTGTATTTGCCGCTTGAAGGTTTGATTGACGTGGCGGCGGAAAAGGGGCGACTGACAAAAGAACTGGAGAAAATCGAATCCGAAATTTCCAAGGTCGAGCAGAAGCTCAACAATCCTGCCTTCACCCAAAAAGTTCCGGCAACAGTTTTGGAAGAACACAAGCAGCGCCTTGTCGAATGGCAGGAAAAGCTCGCGCATACAAATGCTGCGCTGGAGCCGTTGAAAGGTTAAACTTCGGAGATGGAAAAAATTTCGCAGAACAAAGCCCTGACAACCGCCGTGAAGGCCGCCCGCGCCGCCGGAAAAATCATGCGCGACAACTGGCATCTGCCCAAGCGCGTCAATTCCGCCGAGGCGCACGACATCAAGCTGGAACTGGACGTGCGCTGCCAAGCGCTCATCGAGAAAATCCTGCGCGCCGCGTTCCCGGAAATACCCGTGCTCGGCGAGGAGGGGATTACCGGCGACATGGAGGCCGCGCATCGCTGGGTGGTTGACCCGATTGACGGCACGGTGAACTATTTTTTCGGGATGCCGCACGCCGCCGTTTCCATCGCGCTGGAACACGACCGGAAATCGGTCGTGGGCGTGATTTACGATCCGTTCACCGATGAAATCTGGACGGCCGTCAAAGGCGGCCCGACGCGCTTGAACGGAAAAATTGTCCGCGTCAGCCAGCGCGGCAGGGTGGACGAAGCCGTCGTCGCGATGGGTTTTTCCAAGAGCAAGGAAAACCTGGCAAAAAGCATGCCTCACCTGATACGGCTGGCGCAGCGCACGAAAAAAATCCGCATCATGGGCTCCGCCGCGCTCGAACTTGCCTACGTCGCCTGCGGCCGGCTCGACGCCTACGTCGAGCGGCGGATCAATTTGTGGGACGTGGCCGCCGGCAGCCTGCTGGTGGAAAATGCCGGGGGTGAATTTTACACGCTGCCCGCGCCCGGCAAATACCGTTACGCCATGTGCGCCGACAACGGCCTGCTGCGAAAAAAACTTCAGGTTGGCAGCCTGCTGAAATGATCTTTAAGTTTTTCCAAAGCCTTGGCGCGGTGGCTCAATTTGTTTTTCACGTCGCCGCCCAGTTCCGCGAAAGTTTCTTCAAATCCGTCCGGCACGAACAACGGGTCGTAGCCGAAGCCGTTTTTCCCGCGCGGCTCAAAAATGATTTTGCCTTCGCAGGCGCCGTCGAAAGTGGGCAGTTCCATTTCTTCATTGCAGCAAACCGGCGAGGAGCTTTCAATTTTGGCTTGTGAAACCGGGGCGAAGGCGATGACGCAGCGGAACCGCGCCGCGCGTTTTTCCGCCGGGACATCCTTGAGCAGCCGCAATAATTTTGCGTTGTTGTCGGCATCGGGAGTGTTGCCGGAACTGGCCGAATCCTCGGCGGCGAAGCGCGCGGAATGGACGCCGGGCTTTCCGCCGAGCGCGTCCACTTCCAGCCCGGAATCGTCGGCCAGGACGAAAGACAGTTGAGAGTTGAGGGTTGAGAGTTGAGGGCTGGAAAGCCAGCGCGCCAATTCCACCGCCTTTTTCGCCGCGTTGCCGGCAAAAGTTTCCGCGTCTTCGATGACGTTTGGCGCTCCGGGAAAATCGTTGAGCGTCAGAAATTGGAATTGCCCGCCGAGGATGGCGCGAATTTCCCCGACCTTGTGGGCGTTGCGCGTGGCGATGAGCAGCGTCGTCATGCCCGCAGGTTAGCGGAGACTTTTTTTGCTGGCGAGCTTGACGCTAATTTTTTTGACGGCAAAATCAGGCCATGAAATCACGCCTGCTGCCCGCCCTTGCGCTTTGCCTCGCCTTGAACAGTCTTCGCGCCGCCGACACGAACGCGTCCGTCGTCCTCATTACAAAAGACACTAATCCTCCTGTCACGCTCGTCACGAACACCGTCGTCGCGCCTTACATTTTGACGCCGCCCGCGCCGGCGACGCCGCGCATCAATGGCGCGGACATTTTTGGCGTGCGGCCCGGCTCGCCGTTTTTGTTCACGATTCCGGCGACGGGCGACAGGCCGATGACATTTTCCGCCGACAAACTGCCGCGCGGATTGAAACTGGATTCCGAAACCGGCCGCATCACCGGCGTATTGCACAAAAGAATATGGCCTTTCAAGAACAGCTACATCGTCACGTTGCACGTGAAAAATTCTTTGGGCGCGGACGAGAAAAAATTTCGCATCGTCGTCGGCGACCAGATTGCGCTGACGCCGCCGATGGGCTGGAACAGTTGGAATTGTTTCGCCAACGCGGTTTCGGAAGACAGGGTCAAGAGCGCTGCGGACGCAATGGTGAAGAGCGGGCTCATCAACCATGGCTGGACCTACATCAACGTGGACGACTTCTGGCAGAACCATCGCAATTCGAAAGACACGACGTTGCGCGGGCCGTTTCGCGACACGAACGGCATCATCGTGCCGAACTCGCGGTTTCCCGACATGAAAGGAATGGCGGACTACATTCACAGCCTGGGTTTGAAGGCGGGATTGTATTCCTCGCCCGGCCCGTGGACGTGCGGCGGTTGCGCGGCAAGCTGGCAGCATGAAAAGCAGGACGCGCAGACTTATGCGGACTGGGGTTTTGATTATTTGAAATACGACTGGTGCAGCTACGGCAGCGTCGCCGGCGTCGCGATGACAAATGTGATGTCCGTCCGGTCAAACGGTTCGCCTTGGAAGAAAGATGAAGACGCGATTTATCCCTACCGGCTCATGGGAAATTTGCTGCGCGAACAAAACCGCGACATCGTTTTCAGCCTCTGCCAATACGGAATGGCGGATGTCTGGAAATGGGGCGGATCGGTCAACGGCAATTGCTGGCGAACCACCGGCGACATCGTGGACACCTGGAAAAGCATGAGCAACATCGGCTTCAAGCAAGACAAGGCCGAACCTTATGCCAAACCAGGAAATTGGAACGATCCCGACATGCTTGTCGTCGGTCAGGTCGGCTGGGGCAAGCCGCATCCGTCGCGCCTGACGCCGGACGAGCAATACACGCACATCAGCCTGTGGTGCCTGCTCTCCGCACCGCTGCTCATCGGCTGCGACATGACGAGGCTCGACGACTTCACTCTCAATCTTTTGGGCAACGACGAGGTGCTGGCGCTGGATCAGGACGCGCTCGGCAAATCCGCTATGTGCGTTTTGACCAACGGCAATGTGCGTGTCTTTGAAAAGGAACTGGAAGACGGCGGACGCGCGCTCGGGTTTTTCAATCTGGATCCCGCGCCGTTGAATTTGGATTTCAACCAGTTCGCGGCAATCGGCTTCACCGGCAGACAACACGTCCGCGATTTGTGGCGGCAAATGGATTTGCCGGACGTAGATGCGGCGAAAGGAGTCCTGCCGTTGACGATTCCAGCCCACGGTGTTTTGCTTTACAAGCTGACGGCGGCAAAATAGCGGGATTGAATTTTCAGATTCCGATCAACGCCGCGCCAATGACGCCGGCGGAATCGCCGAGCTGATTCTTGACGACGGGCGTTTCGAGCGAATCGCTGAAAACAAATTTCGCCACCTCCGCGACGCCTCCTGTGTAAAGCGCATCGAATTTTGAAACGCCGCCACCGAGGACAATCATGTCCGGGTCGAGCACGTCAATCAGGTTCGCCATCGCGCGGCCAAAATTGCGGAAGAAAATTTTAATGAATTCGACGGCCTGCGGTTCGCCCGCGTAAAAATCCTTCTCAATTTCGCGGAACGATTTTTTTACGCCGAACTGCACGGAGTAGCGCGATTCCAATCCGCCGCCGCTGATTAATGTCTCCACGCAACCGCGCTGGCCGCAGTAGCAAGGCGGTCCGTTCGGATCAATGGACATATGCCCCCATTCGCCCGCGATGGCCTGACGTCCAACAATGACTGCGCCGTTGTGGACGATGCCGCCGCCGCAGCCGGTGCCCATGATGACGCCAAAAACCAGTTTGCTTCCGCGACCCGCGCCAATCAGCGCTTCGGCCAAGGCGAAGCAGTTGGCGTCATTTTGAATTTCAATTTTCCGGCCGAGAAGATTTTCCAGGTCCGCTTTCACCGGCTGGCCGTTCATGCAGACCGTGTTGGAATTTTTCATCAGCCCGGTGCGCGGCGAGACGACGCCCGGCGTGCCGATGCCGAACGTGTGCAGTTGAAATTGTATTTGCGCGGCAAGTGCGTCGTGAAGCTCCCGGATGCGATTGAGGATGTGGCGGTAGCCGAGTTCCCGCTCGGTGGCGATGCGTTTCCTGAAGAGTTCCCGTCCCTGTTCATCGAGAACGATGCCTTCAATCTTCGTGCCGCCGAGGTCCATGCCGATGCGAAACATCTGACAATATTCGACCAACTCGCATGAAATGAAAAACAAAAAGGCGAATGCAATTTTGCATGGACGCAGTCCGGCAAGGCGCGGAAAAATCTGTTTCGGCTTGGGCGGTCAAACTTCCTTCAACGCGCGGTTGATGTGTTCGATGGCCTCGTCAATTTCCTGGCGGTTTTTGAACCCGATGACCACCGCGTCAATTTCCTTGCAGCTCATGGCGAAGCGGATGGATTTCTCGCGGTCGGCGGGGTCGGTGAACGTTCCGTTGCCGCAGATTTTCATGCCGATGACGCCGCGTCCCTTGGCGCGCATGGTTTTGATTTGCTGCATCACCGGCGCAATGTCGTGGCCAAAGCTGCCCCAACCATCGCTTTCGGCATCGGTGAAGCTGCCCTGCGGATTCACGCGAACAAGATGCACTTCTGTCCAGTCCGTCGCGACCGCCGCACACAATGCTGGAAGAGTGTGGCAGGAGACGCCTTTGGCCCGGATCCATTTCTTTTCCTTGGCCTGGTCGAAGGCGTCCATGATGCGTTTCCATTCGTCAGTCCATTGACCGCCCGTCATGCAATGGACGAGCAGGCTGTCAATGTAATCCGTGTCGAGTGTTTTGCGGTGTGAGTCAATCACTCCCAACGCATCTTCGGGCTGGCCATCAACCTTGGACTGGATGAAAAGCTTTTCCCGCGGCAATCCCTTGATGGCAGTGCCAATCCAGCCGAAAGTATGATAAGCTTCAGCGGTGTCAACATAAGTGATGCCTTGGTCGTAGGCGTAATGGATGAGATCAGTAAAGCCATCTTTGCCGGCGGAGAACTGGGTGCTGCCGTTTGCACTCCCGGTGCCGAAACCGAGCCTGCTCAATTTGATGCCGGTCTTGCCCAGCGTCATCTGGTCCGCAGCGGTGCGGATTGTTGACGAGCCGGTCACCGCACTCGCGCCGGTGAGAATCCACGGCGTGAACAGCGCCGTGCCTGCCAGCGCGGTGGACGTTTTGATAAACTGTCGGCGCGTGACTCCGCAACCGGCCTTTGACGGATTGTTTTTGCGCATGAAAAACAATTAGCATCATTGGCCGAAACCACAACCGCGAAATTCAACGGTTTGCCCGGCGGAAAAATAAAAAGGCGAACGGATTTCTCCGTTCGCCTTTCGTGTTTTGAAACCTCGAATTTGAGATTTGAAATTTTTTAGTAGCGATAATGTTCCGGCTTGTAAGGTCCTTCGACCGGCACGCCAAGGTAGTCGGCCTGTTTCTTGGTGAGCTTGGTCAGCTTCACGCCGATTTTTTCGAGGTGCAGGCGGGCGACTTCTTCGTCCAGTTTCTTGGGCAGGCGATAGACGCCGATTTTCGCCGTGTCCTTGTTCTTCCACAAATCCAACTGTGCGAGCACTTGGTTGGTGAAGCTGTTGCTCATCACGAAGCTCGGATGGCCGGTGGCGCAGCCGAGATTCACGAGCCGGCCTTCGGCGAGCATGTAAATGCTGTTGCCGCCGGCGAAAGTGTATTTGTCCACCTGCGGCTTGATAGTGAGCTTCTTCACGCCTTTCGTGGTGTTCAGGCGATCCACTTGAATCTCGTTGTCGAAGTGGCCGATGTTGCAGACGATGGCCTGGTCTTTCATTTTCGCCATGTGCTCAAACGTGATGATGTCGCAATTGCCGGTGGTGGTGACGTAAAGATCGGCGGTGCCAAGCGTGTCTTCGATAGTCGTGACTTCAAAACCTTCCATCGCGGCCTGCAAGGCGTTGATCGGATCAATTTCCGTGACGATGACGCGCGCACCAAATCCGCGCAGCGAATGCGCCGAGCCTTTGCCGACATCGCCGTAACCGCA
>CAYPTV010000164.1:0-6731 GCA_964413505.1 uncultured Bifidobacteriaceae bacterium
GGAAATTATCCCGAAAAACTTTCCGAATTAACGCCCGAATTTCTCGCATCGGTTCCGCTCGATCCGGTGGACGGCCAGCCGCTGCGCTATCGCAGAAATTCCGACGGCACTTATTTGCTCTATTCCATCGGCGAAAATGGCGTGGATGACGGCGGCAATCCCTCGCTGGAAGACAACACGGATAATTCATCAGCTTACTGGCCAAATTTGCACGTGCTCGATTGGGTCTGGCCGCAGCCCGCGACGCCAGCCGAGGTTCAATATTTTTACGACCATCCGCCGAAATAAATGAAACGCCACCTTCCATTCGCGCTCATAAATTTGAAACTATTGCCAGTGTTCGCATTTGCGTTGGTTTTACTTTCAGGCTGCGTGCCAATCCAGCGAAGCGAGATTTCAACTTCACAAGATGAGATAACAATCAATCCCGAAAAATACTGCGTCTTGGTTGATGTTCTCACACAAACCGCTAATCCCGTTAAACAGCCAAGCATTGACACGAATCGCTCGTTTGCAGTTTCTCCTTCGGGCAAGCGTTTAAACCTCCAAGTCACAAAAAATGAATATTCAGAAGAATGGGCTAAAACCAATCCTACTCCATGGATTGAAGGCAATCTTTCTCTGATTGATCCATCACAGCCAGCGGGCAAAGGTGATGACATCAAATGGAAGAATGGTCATTGGAAACTGGATTTGTTTTTCACAGGCCCGACATCCCGACCACCGATTGATTCCGAGTTTCGGATTTATACATTTTGGTATTGTCCAATTTTTATGCGTCCGTATTAACGTCTCTTTATGCGCATTTTTTTATTAACACTTGCCTGGCTTTGCAAAATCGCGGCCATTGTGATTTGGCTCATTGAGGCAGTGGTCAAAATCGGCTTCGACATTTCTAATTTGCGCGATCCGAGTCATTGGTCTGGAGAAGATTGGGGCACGCCAACTTTTGAGCATCGAACTTATCTGGAAATCGCCACGCTGATTGCGCTGGTTGTTTTGGCCGTTCTTCCGAACCGCTGGCTGGTTTTCTCGCCAGTGACTTTTGCCATATCGTTACTGATTGTATTGATTCCATTTTATCGGATATTTGGTTCGCTAACGGAATGGTCAGATTTGTTGTGGATGATCCCCCTCATGTCTTTATTTGCCTTGTTGCCGCTGTCACTAATTTTAAGTTTTGTGCGGCAACGAAAAGGCGAGAAAGTTGGATATGTATAAATGAAACGCCACCTTCCATTCGTGCTCGCATGATATTCATCATCATCGCAATCTTGCTTTTGATTGCTTATGTCGTGGGGCTGATTGGCGTTATGCACTCGCGCGAGTCTGGAAGCAAAATCATTGGATTGCTTTACGGAATTCCTGTGATGCTTTTGTCTCTAATCTTGCTGATCCCTTCGCTTGAAATAATTGACGAATCTCCGTCACTGAAATTTTGGTTGTGGCTGCTGTTTGCCGCCTCGCCATTGATTTTGAGCTGGCTGGCAATCTGGAATGGTTTCCGCAAACGTGATGCTGGTGCCGGATGGTTTACCGGCATTGTGATTGCCGAATTAATGCTTGGCGCAGCCATGATCTTGTATTTTTGGCCTGAACCAATCCAAATACTTTTCATTCTGATTCTGCACTTTTTTCCATCGCTTGGTTTTCCGATGGCTTGATGCCGGATGAAAAGGTGTCAAGCCCTGGTCTTGACAGTCATCTGTGATGAAGTTAAGCCGGCGCCATGGTGCGGCAATTGATGATTGAATATCCCGGAGCGATTTATCATGTGATGAATCGCGGCGACCGGCGCGAGGCGATTTCCACGACGAGGTTGACCGCAAACGGTTCGTGGCCGCTTTTAGCGAAGTCTTCGCCAAGACCGACTGGCAGGTTCGCGCTTAAATTTCCTTTTCTTCCATCGCCCGGAAGGAGCAAACTGCTGACATGAAAATCTCACCCAAAGATTTCCGCGTCCGGGAAGGCGAGGCCGTCAACCTCAAGAAATGGCCCACAAAGGTGAAGCCGTGCTACAAGTCGCCGGAGGATTACAAAAACATCCTTGCCGAGCACATCCATGAGTTGAGCGAACGCCAGGCGCTGTTGTATGCGGACAACCGTTATGCGGTGCTGCTGATTTTCCAGGCGATGGACGCCGCCGGCAAGGACGGCGCGATCAAGCACGTCATGTCCGGCGTCAATCCGCAGGGCTGCCGGAACGCGGGCGCATCGGCATCTTCAACCGCTCCTATTACGAGGAGGTGCTCATCGTGAAAGTGCATCCGGAGATTTTGCAGGCGCAGGCCATCCCCGCTGAACTGCTTGGCGGCAGGCAATTTTGGGACAAGCGCCACGCTTCCATCAAAAACCTGGAACGGCACCTGCATCGCAACGGCACGCGCATCATCAAGTTTTTTCTGCACCTGTCCAAGGAGGAGCAGCGACGCCGATTCCTCAAGCGCATCGAAGACCCGAAGCGCAACTGGAAGTTCAGCCGCCCCGACATCGAGGAGCGCGGCTATTGGAAACAATACATGAAGGCCTACGAGGAGTGCCTGGGGGCGACCAGCACCAGTCACGCGCCCTGGTTCGTGGTTCCCGCCGATGACAAATTGAACGCGCGGCTCATCATTTCAAGCATCGTCCTCGAAACGCTCAAGGAACTGAAGATGAGCTACCCCAAATCCGACGCGAAACGGATGAAGGAATTGCAGTCGCTCCGCAAGCTGCTGGCAAAATAGCCGGCACCCGTCGTTGCGGCGACTTTTCCGCTTTGTTCGCGCGCCAATTCTATTGAGGAATTTCCCCCATCGGCGCGGACGAGGAATCCGCCGGGTGGGAAGGAATGGAGTCGGCGGGCGGGGGGAGTTTCAGGCCGGTGATCTTCAGCGTGTAACAGTAGTCGCACGGTTTTTCGGCGGGAAATTTGACCTTCAAGCCCCCGGTGTCCTGGGTGAAGTCCAGCACACCGGCGTGGCCGAGCAATTCCACCTTTGTGATCTTGCCTTCGAGGTTTTTGTCAGATCCGAGCGCGGGAATCACGAGGTCGTTCGTAGGCCAGGCGAGGCTGATGGCGTAAAGTTCCTGGCCTTTCGTCGTGAAATGGACACGGCCTTCCTCGGACATTTTCCACGGGCGCGAGCCGTAAATCGCCCCGCCGTTCACACCGAGCCATTTGCCGATTGCCAGCAGCACCTGCTGCTGGCTGTCAGGAATCGTGCCGTCGGCGCGTGGCGAAATGTTCAGCAGCAGGTTTCCGTTGCGGCTTACGTTGCTGACAAGTTCGTTCACGAGGCCTCCGGCGGACTTTACCGGCAAGCCCACAAGCTGGCCGGCGGCGTTGGTGACCTCGACGTAGCCGAACTTGTCGGTGATGGGATCGTCCGGCTGCCAGATGAAATCCGTCAACTGCTTCGGCGCGCGGCCTTCCCGCTCATAATCCATCACCATGCCGGCAAGAAACGATTCGCCCTTGGCGCTGATGGCGACTTGCTTGCCCCATGTCGCGGCGCGGTTGTAATAATACGCCGCGAGCCGCACCTTCAGCGGGTCCCAACTGCGGTCGCCGCCGTTCATGTCGAACCACAGCATGTCGGGATGATATTTGTCTATCAGCTCAAGGTTCTTCGTGACCCACGTTTCAAAGAACCTGATATGCGCCGCGTCGCTGCGGTCGGCCACGCTGTAAAAATCCGACCATTGCGGATCGAACTGGTCGCTGCCGGGCATCGGCGTGACCCAGTCGAAGTGATTGTTGCTGTGGTTGGCGACGCCCGCCTTCAAACCTTTCTTGCGGACCGCCGCCATGAGGTCGCCGACGAGGTCGCGTTTCGGCCCGAAATTTTTCGCATTGAACCGGTTGATGTCGCTCGCCCAGTTGGAAAATCCGTCATGATGCTCGCCGCTGCAAATGACATATTTCGCGCCGGCATCCTTGAACAATTCCGCCCACGCATCCGGGTCCCACTTGTCGGCGGTGAACATCGGGAAAAAATCCTTGTAGCCGAACTTGGTCGGCGGCCCGAAATGCTCGGTATGCCACTGCACGATGCCCGCGTTGCCGCCATACATGTAACGCTCATACCATTCGCTGCCGTGCGCGGGGACGGAATAAACGCCCCAGTGCATCATGATGCCGAATTTCCCGTCCCGGAACCAGTCCGGGTCCTTGAAATTCGCGCGGATGGATTCCCACGTCGGCTGCACCGGGCCGGGCGGAATCGGCGGCAGCTTGGCGACGGCGGCGTCAATCAACGCCCTGGACTCGGCGCGGCGCGGGCGCAACGTCGGATCGGTCACGCGGTTGGTCTGCGCCGGTGCCGCCGCCGCAACAGCGTCGGAATTTGTCGCCGCAGTCTGCGCGGAAGCCGACGGAGACATTTTTGCGGCCAGGATTGCGATCAAGGCGAGCACGATTGTTCGTGGATGATTCAGATGATGATGTTTTGTCTTCAAGCGATTTTCATTGGATGGCGGGGACGCCGAGTTGCTGGGCGTCCGCAGGCGAGCCGGCCTCGGAAGTTTTCGCCATGCGATTGGTGGGCGGAATTTTTCCAGAATGGATGTCAAACAACCGCGCGTGCGTGAGCTTTGCGGCCTCGACCAGTTCTTCATAAGGACGGTCGGTGACATCCAGCCAGCCGATGTTGTAATTCTCGCCGTCTGGCCGGCCTGTGGCGGGCTGGTCAATCCATTGAAACCAGTGAGTGCCGACGACTTCGGGATGCGCGGCGGCATGTTCGACATAATAACTGTAGGCAATGCCGCGCTCTTCCTGATTCATCGCCTGCACAAGGCCGGGCGCCATGCCGCGACCCGGCACTCCGATGTGAAATTCTCCCAGCAACATGGGCTTGTGGACCAGTGAATAGATTTTCGCGAGATAATCGGCGGGCGGTTCCCAGCGGTATTTGTTCAGGCTGTAGACATCAAAATCCTTTGCCAGCGCGATGACGTAATCTGGCGGCGTCCCGCCGAAGCGGATGCCGAGATTGAGATGGTTCGGGTCTGCCTGCTTGACTGCGGCATCAATCACCGCGAGGTAGCGGGCAAACGCGTCGAGCACAAGCTGCCGCCGGGCTTCGGGAGTGTCACCTTTCGCCAGCGCGGCCTTGAAATGCCTTTGCATTTCCGAAGGCGCGCCTTGCAGCACCAAATCAACGAACTGGCTTTCACGTCCCGGCCAGGGCGGTTCGTTGCCGATGAAATAGCCGAGCAGATAGGAATCATCCTTGCGCGGTGCAAGCTGGCGTTCCGCCTCGGCCTGGATTTGCCGGGGAAATGTTTCCGCATACACATCCGGCAATCCCATGATCAAATTGGTGGCCGGAAGGGAATTGCTGTTTTGCAGCCAGCGCAGGAAGATGACATAGGGCTTGTTCAGCGGAGTCTTGTCGAGCGATTCGCTCAATCCGGTGCCGTAGGTGGTGTTAAGCCCCCAGGCATCAAGACGCCGCGCGGTCAATTGCGCCCATGGCAGTTTCCAGTCGTCGCCAAAACGACGGTGCAAATTCGCCCCGTAAAAGTTGACCAGCCGGTCACCATCCTTGCCGCGCGCGGCGTTCAGCCCGAACGCATTTGTGCTTCCCGGCAATGGTTCCGGGAGCGTCGCGAACAGGTCTTCGCGGCCCGTGACTCGCGTGCTCGCGCCCAGCCCCACGCCATTGACGCCGGTGGAATAAAACAAATGTCCGTCGGGATCCACAAACCACCAGCGCCCGTCAATCTGCTCGACGCGGAAAAATCCCGTGGCCTTCGCCTTCGTTCCGGCAAAGCCGCCGTAGGCGTCGCGACCGGGAAAGGCGCCGCTCTGTTTGAGCGAATTGTCTTCAGCCGCCCACGCGGTTTTCAAGCCGGCCTCCGATTGCGCCTTTCCCGGCCAGTCGGCGTGAACATATTGGCCGAACTCATCAATCAACGGCTTGCCTTCCAGCACGGCGTCGCCCGGATCATTCGTGGCCAGCGTGACCGAGCGGATTTCCAGCGTGGGCGAGCCTGCCGGATAACGCATCGTCACGCTGATCCCCTGGACATTGGTCGTCGCGCCATAGCCGCCGGCCTCGATGTTGATCCAATACGAATTGCGCGGCTGGTTCACCGTCGCGGCCAGATCGGAACCGTTGCCCAGCCCCTGCCGGTAAAATCGCAGCGGAATGGAGGCGCGCACCCAGACGCCGGGATACGGATGAATGCGCTTGGAAACCGGTTTCGGCGACATCTGCAAGCCGAGTTCAAACCGCTGGTTCGAGGACGCGCGAAATTCGACCACGAGGAAATTGCAGCCGGTCCAGTCCGAGGGCAGGGCGGGGTTGATCTCCTTGAGCGGCCATTCGTATGTGGAAACCGGTTTGTCGAAGGTGACAGACTTGATTTCATCCTGGGCCATGACGGGGAGCGTAAGAGCGCAGGCCAAAACAATGGTGGAGAAATGGTTCATCGCCTTCTTTTACACGCACATCGGAAATTCATCAACATCAAAACTCCGGAAAACCTCCGGCAATGTGCGAGATTGCGTGCCGTGTTGCCGTCATAGTCCAGCAGCCGCGCGAAATAAAAACAGGCGGAACCATGCCGCCGGGAGCGGTGGATGATTGATTAATCGGATGTTTCTGCCGGCACTGAAGAGAAATTTAAGCCATAAACCGGGTTTATTTTCCGGTGTGACCAGCAACCGCGCCGTTGGAAAAGTCATTTTGCAAACGGGAGAAGTCACTTTGCAAACGGGAGAAGTCATTTTGCAAACGGGA
>CAYPTV010000165.1:0-6665 GCA_964413505.1 uncultured Bifidobacteriaceae bacterium
GACATTTCCTTCACCGCCGACAAGCCGGATTTGCTCAAGGCGCAGAAGGTGATTGACGGTTTGAAAAAGGAAATCGGCTGCCGCCAGGTCATCACCGCCGAGAAGATCGGCAAGCTGTCCATCGTCGGCGTCGGCATGAAATCGCACACCGGCGTGGCGGGCAAACTGTTTGAAACGCTCGCGAACGAAGGCGTGAACATTGATATGATTTCCACGAGCGAAATCAAAATCTCCGTCGTCATTGATCTGGCCAAGGGCGAGCAGGCCGTGAAGGCCGTCCACGCGGCGTTTATCGGCTGATGATTATTCAAGGCTGCGGTAGCAACTGCCTTTATTTGGCGACTACGCGTTGGGGATTTTTGTTGATTATGCACATGACAAACAATCCGGGCAGGGCGTGCCACTCCATGCGCGCCGCCTCGTGCCAACCCACGCTTTTGGCGGGCATGGGACTGCCCGCCCTGCCAGTTTTGTCCCAATGTTTGTTATGTGCATAATCCCACATTTGTTTTGAATTTTCCGATTGACGAATGCCGTTGATGCCTTCCGGATGAATTTGGCAAGCCTTTTTATTTTCAAATTTGTCCCGCGCAAATAGTTTTCCCTGCTGAACGAATTGCGCTATACTTGGTCGAACTTGTGCCAATGAACATGTTTCGAAACAAAATCCAGGTTTCCGTCCTGGGCATGTGCGCCGTGCTGGCCTGCATCCTCATCGCCAGCAGCCGCGCCGCCATCAAGGAAACCGCCCCGCCCGGCGCGAAGACGTTCCCGGCGTCGCTCCTGCCGGGGCCGGACGACGGGCGCATCGCGTATGTGGCGGCCCAGCAACTGGCGCTATATCATTACTCGCAGCAGCCGCTGGACCCGGAGATGTCCAAGAAGTTTTTCGACGGCTACATGGAGGCGCTCGACCCGAACCGCGAGAATTTCCTGCAGACGGACGTGGATGAATTCATGCACTACCGCACGAACCTCGACCTGTTCACCATCGGCGGGCGCGGACGCGCCGACCTCACGCCGGCGTATGACATCGCCCAGCGTTTTCTGGAACGGTTCGGCCAGCACATGACCTACGCGCAGGATTTGTTGAAGCACGAGAATTTCAAGTTCACCGGCGACGACAGGATTTTCGTTGACCGCCGGCATGCGCCTTATCCCAAGGATCTGGACGCGGCAAAGGAACTCTGGCGCGAACGGGTGCGCTCGGATTATTTGCAGGAAAAATTGAGCCGGGAGATTTCGCCGACGAACGGCGCGCTGGTGATGCCGCTCCCGAAATCCGCCGACACGGAAATCAAGGACAAGCTGGCGCGGCATTACCGCTGGCTGTGGAACATGCAGACGAACTGGGACAACTCGGATATTTTGCAGATTTACCTGGACGCGCTCGCGCACGCCTATGACCCGCATTCGGATTATCTCAACAAGGCGCACGCGCAGCAGTTTTCAGTGGAGATGAGCCTGGGCCTTTTCGGCATCGGCGCGCAACTGGGCGAGGAGGACGGCTATTGCAAAATCAGCTCGCTCGTCCTCGGCGGCCCCGCCGCAAAAAGCAACCTGCTCAAACCCGGCGATGAAATCGTGGCCGTGGCGCAGACAAACCAGCCGCCGGTGGATGTCGTGGACATGGAACTCGGCAAAGTTGTGCAGCTCATCCGCGGCCCGAAAGGAACGCAGGTGCGGCTGACCATCAGCCCGGTGGACGACCGGACCGTGCGCCGCATCGTGTCGCTGGTGCGCGACGAGATAAAAATCGAGGATTCGCAGGCCAGGGCGGAATTGATCGTGGCGCCCGACGGCCACGGCGGCACAAACCGGCTGGGCGTGATTGACCTGCCGGAATTTTATTTCCCGACGGACTTGTCCGGCGGCAAAGACCATTTGACGCCGAAGTTCGCCTCGGTGGACGTCGCAAGGCTGGTCAAGAAGCTCAAGGACGAAAAGGTCGGCGGCGTCATCCTGGATTTGCGGAGCAATCCCGGCGGCTCGCTCGAAGAAGCGCTCCGGGTCGCCGGTTTGTTCATCAAGTCCGGCCCCGTCGTGCTGGCGCGGTCGTGGGACGGGCAAATAGCAGAAGACGATGATCCCAATTCGGGACAGCTTTACGCCGGACCGCTCGTCGTCCTCGTCAACCGCCTGAGCGCGTCGGCGTCGGAGATCGTCGCCGCCGCATTGCAGGATTACGGACGCGCGCTCGTCGTCGGAGATGTTTCCACGCACGGCAAGGGCACGGTGCAGCAGCCCAAGTCGTTGCAGTCGCTCCTCTGGGAACCCACAAACGACCCGGGCGACATGAAGATCACCATCGCAAAATTCTACCGCATCAACGGCGCCTCGACGCAGTTGAAAGGCGTGGTGCCGGACATCGTGCTGCCGGACATCCTGAATTATTCGGATGAAGTCGGCGAAACCTCGCTGGAAAATCCTTTGCCGTGGGACACGATTCCCAGCGCGGATTACGACAAGCTGGGACTTTCCTACGACAAGTTCAATCTCGTCGCATCTTACCTCGACGCGCTCCGCCTTCAATCCGAGACGCGCACCGCCACCAACCAGGATTTCATTTACATCGCGCAGGACATCGCCCGGTTCAAAAAGTTCCAGGCCGACAAGACCGTGACCTTGAACGAGAACGACTCGATCAAGGAGCGGCAGACCAATTACGCCCGCGACTTGGAGCGCGAGGCCGAGCGCGCCATGCGTCCGCTGCCGGATGAACAGATTTACGTCCTCTCAGTCACAAACACCGACATGCCGGGATTGCCCGCGCCTGAACCGCTGACCGCCACCAACGAAATTGCCGCGCTCATCGCCACCAACGAAAACGGCACCGTCTCAATCATGACCAGCAACAATGCGATCGTCACCGGCTTCACTTTTAGCGCGGATATGAAAGAGTTTTTCGGAACAAACGCGCCCGCCACCGGTTCGCATTTCAGCGGTGTCGTCACGAAAACGCAGCCCGTTGACCCGGTGCTCGGCGAGACGGAAAACATCCTTGAAGATTACATCCAGGCTTTGTCCGCAAACCACCCGCTGATAGCCAATCAATGAGTTATGAAAACAACCGCCATGATTCTCTGCGCACTGACCGCGGCGAACTGCGCGTTTGCCGACGTTTATAGCTCCGCAATAGGCCAGGCCAGAAACGTCGCAGCCGGTCAGCCGCCTCAAGGTTCCACGCCGCCGCCCGCCCCGCCACCGCAGCAAACCGCCCCCCCTGCTCCGCCGCCCAACCCCGTGCTCGAGGCCACGCTCAAAAACATTTCCAACCTGCGCATTGACTTCGACGCGCTCGGCAAACTGGCCGAACTCAAGCCCGATTCCCCGCAAAAGAAACTGCTGTTCGCCGACCTGACCGCCGCGCCCATGGGCACCAAGCCTTCTGACGGCGCCATCTCCACGCTCGCCGACAACCTCGCCTCCGCCGTCGTCGCTGGAAAAGACGTGATGAAGCCGCAGCACGCCAAGCTCGCGCAGGAAATCCACGCCATCTTCAACAGCTCGCACCTCTCCACCGAACAGCAGCAGAAGATTTTTGACGACGTCCAGAAAATCCTGACGGACGGCGGCGCATCGGCGGACGACACCATCAACGTCGTCAGCAGCATCAAAGCGATTGCAACCGAAACCAAATAGAAACCATCCGCAGGCCAGATGCCCGTCCTGCAAAAAATCCGGCGACTGGTTTGCCGGCCAATACGGGCCGTTTTGCTCGGAACGCTGCAAGCTCATTGACCTGGGTAAATGGTTCAACGCCGAGCACGCCATTTCCGAGCCGCTGCGCCCGGAACATTTTGAAAAATACGCCGACCTGCCGCCCGGCAAGCAACTGGACGAACCGGAAGGAGATTGAGTGGGACAGGCATCTTGCCTGTCCAAACAAACAAATGAAACGGACAATTTATTTTTTACTCGCCGCAGCCGCGCTGAACCTGTCCTATTCTTGCCGCGCAGACGCCCAGCCGCAACAACAACAAATTATGAGCAAACCCGAATTGACCTCCACCAACAAAACCGAAATTGCCGACCTCGGCGGCGGCTGCTTCTGGTGCATGGAAGCCGTCTTTGAACGGCTGCCCGGCGTCGTCTCCGTCACCAGCGGCTTCGCCGGCGGCACCACGGAAAACCCCACCTACCCGGAAGTCTGCACCGAGACCACCGGACATGCCGAGGTGACGGAGATCGCCTTCGACCCGGCGAAAATTTCCTACGCCAAGCTGCTGGAAGTGTTCTGGCAGGCGCACGACCCCACCACCTTGAACCGCCAGGGTGCCGACGAAGGCACCTCCTACCGCTCCATCATCTTGTATCGCGACGACAAGCAGAAGGCCATTGCCGAGAATTCAAAGATCGTGGCTCAGGCCAGCTTCAAAAACCCCATCGTCACGGAAATCGTGCCGCTCAAGAAATTTTACAAGGCCGAGGATTACCACCAGCAATACTACGACAACAATTCCAACGCCGGCTACTGCCAGGTGGTCATCGCGCCCAAGCTGGAAAAGCTGGAGGAGAAAAAGATCATCCAGCCGAACCCGCAGACCGGCAAGTAAAAGACGGACAGTCATCCCGCAAGCCATTCCTGTCAAATCCCACCGACAACGGCAGATGACCGTGCCGCGTTACGGCGGCGTGCTGGTCAGCGCAAAGACCAAGCCCGACATGTCGCTCATTCACCCGACCGACCCAACGCAACTGCGGAAGGAACTGTCCGGCGCAGAGTGGCCGACCAATGCTTGAATTAAGAATTCATCTCCTCAAATAAGCTTTTGTTTTGCCGCTTGACATGCAACCAAAAAGTTGCATAATGTATCGCGTGATTGATGCAGTATTCA
Organism: uncultured Bifidobacteriaceae bacterium; assembly: GCA_964413505.1. Lineage (GTDB taxonomy): Bacteria > Verrucomicrobiota > Verrucomicrobiia > Limisphaerales > UBA11358 > UBA11358. Next base: position 4,839 of record CAYPTV010000165.1, read on the forward strand.
AAGCCCTGGCGGACGAGAGCCGCAGAAAGCTGCTGGACCAGTTGCACAAAAGCAACGGCCAGACGCTCGGCGAATTGTGCGCGCACCTGGACATGACGCGGCAGGCGGTCACCAAGCACCTGCTGTTGCTGGAGGACGCGAACCTTGTCGTCGTGGTCTGGCGCGGGCGCGAGAAACTGCACTATCTCAATCCGGTGCCGATCTACGAGATCTCCGAGCGCTGGATTGACAAATACGAACGCCATCGCCTTCAGGTCCTGGGCGATCTCAAAAAAGGTCTCGAAGAAAACAAAAACAACAAACCAAACAAGAAAGGATAAGTCATGCAAAAGCCAAAGTTAGTTTACTCAACCTATATCCGCTCGACACCGAAAGATGTGTGGGCGGCCATCACCAAACCCGAATTCACCCGCCAGTATTGGGGCGGAATGACCAATGTTGGCGATTGGAAAAAAGGTTCAAAATGGGAACATCACAATCCAGAAGGCGAAGTCTGGATCACCGGCAAAGTATTGGAATCCACTCCGCCCAAACGCCTCGTGCTGTCCTGGGCCGACCCGGACAATCTCGCCGACAAATCACGCGTCACGTTTGAGATCGAGAAAATGGAAGACATGACCTGCCTGACGGTGACCCACGGCAGCTTCAAGACCGGTTCGACGATGGTCAAGAAAGTTTCCGGTGGCTGGCCGCGCGTGCTCTCTAGTTTGAAAACCTTCCTCGAAACCGGCAAGGGCCTCAACATATTCTGTAAATGACGGCTTCAAAGCCTGCCCGAAAGTCAAACCACCGCCCATCGTGGCGGTGGTTTGACTGAAGGCTTGAGTTTTCCTGAAATTGCGCCAACGTGGATGGAAAAACAAACCATGACCACACCACGCATCCTCGCATTCGGCGGCAGCCTGCGCCACGATTCATTCAACCAGAAACTCGCCGCCGTCGCCGCAGCAGGCGCGCGCGCGGCGGGCGCGGAGGTGACGCTCATCGCACTGCGCGATTATCCCCTGCCCGTCTTCGACCAGGATTTGGAAGACGCGGACGGGCTGCCGGACGCGGCCAAGAAATTGAAACAGCTCTTCCGCGAACATCACGGGCTGCTCATCGCGTCGCCGGAATACAACAGCAGCATCACCGCCGCGCTGAAGAACGCCATTGACTGGGTCTCACGGGCGGAGAGCGATGACGAGCCGCCGCTGGCGGCGTTCACCGGCAAGACGGCCGTCCTCTGCGCGGCCTCGCCGGGCGCGCTGGGCGGATTGCGCGGGCTGGTGACAGTCCGTTCCATCCTCGGCAACCTCGGCGTGACCGTGCTGCCCGACCAGGTGGCGGTGAGCAAGGCGCACGAGGCGTTCAAGCCGGACGGCACGCTGGTGGACGAGAAGCAGGCCGCCAAAGTAAAAAAACTTGGCACCCAGCTCGCGCAGCACCTGGCCAAGATGCTGGCTTGAGGCGCGGGCAATTCAGTTTGCCAACGCCGAAAGAATTGAAGAAACTGCCCTGCCAGTTTGAAAGGAAACGAAATCATGCCAAACACCATTCGCCTTCACCGTGTGCTGCGTGCGTCGCCCGAAACGGTTTATCGCGCGTTTCTGGACGCCGACGCCAAGGCCAAATGGCTTCCGCCGAACGGATTCACCGGCAAGGTTCATCATCTGGACGCCAAAGTCGGCGGCACTTACAAAATGTCGTTCACGAATTTCACGACCGGCCAGAGCCATTCCTTCGGTGGAAAATACGTCGAGCTGGTGCCGCACGAGCGCATTCGTTACACGGACAAGTTTGACGATCCGAATTTGCCCGGCGAATTGCAGGTGACCATCACTTTGA
>CAYPTV010000166.1:0-6611 GCA_964413505.1 uncultured Bifidobacteriaceae bacterium
CATCTGTGAAATCTGCGGATTCAAAGCACAAAAGTTTGTCATCTGCATAATTCCTGAAGCCTTTCAAGCCGGGATTGAAAAATCCCGGCTTTTGTTTTTAAGATTCGGAAAAGAGTTGAGTTTTGCCGGAATTAAAATTTAACATCACGCTCTGGTCATGCTCAAAGTCACCGAAATTGCGTTTAGTTGCTACGCCGTCACCGACATGGCGCGCGCGCGGAAATTTTACGAGGACGTCCTCGGCTTCAAACCCGCCAAGGTCATTGATGCAGAGTTCGGCAAGTGGACGGAATATGAATTCGGCCCGCACTGCCTCGCGCTCGGCTCCGCGGACGGCTTCAAGCCGAGCCCGGACGGCTGCTCCGTGGCTCTGGAAGTGGAAAACTTCGACGACGCGGTGGCGCAATTGAAAAAGCACAACGTGAAATTTCGCATCGAGCCGATGGCCACGCCCGTCTGCCACATGACGATGGTTTACGATCCCGACGGCAACACCATTTGCATCCACAAACGGAATGCGAAATAATTCTTTTGGCATGATCGACGAAGAAACATTGGCGCAGATGAACGGCAAATACGTTTGCCCGCCGGATGCAGGACCGGCCTGGCGCGCGGCCATGGAATATGGTTTCGATATGTCGCTGGTTGAAGATGCGTTGCAGTTGACGCCGGAACAACGACTGGAACAGCATCAACACGCGCTGAATTTGGTTCTCGAAGTCAAAGAAGCAGGAGAACGCAATGCAACAAAATGACAAAGCATTGCTGTCGCGGCTCAAGGAGCAAAAAGTGGAATTCGTCATCATCGGCGGCGTCTGCGGAGTTTTGCATGGCGCGTCACTGGTCACATTGGATTTGGACATCTGTTGCCGGTTCAACGGGAAAAATCTCCGGCAAATTGAAGCTGCCGTGAAAGATTTGCACCCGCGCCATCGGCTGACGGCAAACAAGCTGCCGCTTGAATTGACCGACGAGCTTTGCGGCAGTTTGAAAAATATTTATTTGAACACGGATTTGGGAGTCTTGGACTGTTTGAGCGAAGTGGCTGGCATTGGTGATTACGAACAGGTTTTGCAGCGGTCAATTTCGCACGGCATGTCTTATGGCGAGTTTCGCATTTTGAATCTTGACGCACTCATCGCTGCAAAATCCGCCGTCGGACGGCAAAAAGATTTGGATGCCGTAAAATTACTCCGCGCCATCAAAGAAAGAAAAGATCCGCAGAAAGAATTGTTTTGAAATCGTAAATCGAAAATCCGAAATCGTAAATTTATCATGTCCATCCTCGTCAAACCCAACACAAAGGTTCTCGTCCAGGGCATCACCGGCAGCTTCGGCGCCAGGCACGCGCAGCTCTCGATTGATTACGGCACGCAAATCGTCGCCGGCGTCACCCCCGGCAAAGGCGGACAATTCTTCGGGCACGGCGGCAAAAAAATCCCGGTCTTCGACACCGTCGCCGACGCGGTGAAACAGACCGGCGCGACGGCTTCGGCAATTTTTGTTCCGCCGCCGTTCGCCGCCGACGCCATTCTCGAAGGCGCGGACGCCGGCCTGGAACTTGTCGTCGCCATCACCGAAGGCATTCCCGTGCGCGACATGGTGCGCGTGAAACGCGCGCTGCAAGGCGGCACCGGGACGCGGCTCATCGGCCCGAATTGTCCAGGCGTCGTCACGCCCGGCGAAGGCAGGGATTCGCACGGCGGCTGCCGCATCGGCATCGCGCCCGGTTACATCCACAAAAAAGGAAACATCGGCGTCGTCTCGCGCAGCGGCACGCTGACTTACGAGGCCGTCTGGCAGCTCACCTCGCGCGGCGTCGGGCAGTCCACCTGCGTCGGCATCGGCGGCGATCCGGTCAACGGCACGTCGCATCTCGATGTCATCAAATTGTTCAATGCCGATCCCGAAACTCACGGCATCATCATGATCGGCGAAATCGGCGGCAGCGCCGAAGAAGAAGCCGCCGAGTGGATCAAGGCCAATTGCAAAAAACCTGTCGCCGGATTCATCGCGGGCGCGACGGCCCCGCCCGGACGCCGCATGGGCCACGCCGGCGCGATTGTCAGCGGCGGCAAAGGCACGGCCGAGGCGAAGATCGCCGCGTTCAAGGCCGCCGGCATCGGCATCGCCGCCACGCCCAGCGAGATGGCGGACACGCTTTTGAAAATGATGTGATTAGTTGAATTGTTAATCGGTTGAATTGCTGGACCGATTTGACGATTTAACTTTTCAACCAGTTAACGAACTGTGGGAATTGTTGATTTCATCCTGAACCTCGCGGGACTGCTTCTTTGGATCAACTGGCGTTCGACGCTGTTTGATCCCTTTGAAAAACGCACGCCCGCAACCCTGGTCGGCGCTTTGCGGCGCGCGGCGCCGACGCGGTTCCGGCACTGGCATCTGCTTGCGGCCATCGGCGCGCTGTTGATTTTGCGCGCGCTGATTTACTGGCAGGCAGGCCCGGCGGCGGGCTGGAACGGCAGGCTGGACCTGGGCGTGACCATCATTTTTTTCCGCAGCAATTTTTTCAGCCAGATGCTTTTGTTCTCCATTTTCAGCTTCGCCCGGCTGCTCGCAATCATTTGCCTGTGCCTGCTGCTGCTGTCCATTCTGGACGGGCCGATGCCGACCCACCGCCTGGTGAAAATGCAGCTTGGAAAAATTGACGGCTGGCCGCGCTGGATGAAGTTCCTTTTGCCGCTCATTTTGATCGCTTTGTTCTGGGGGCTGGCAAGCTGGCCGTTCGCTTGGCTGCATCCAAGGCCCGCGATGTCGGCGGCGCAGCACCTCGAAGAGGCGCTGGTCATCGCCCTGGGAAGCTATCTCGTCTGGAAATTTCTGATCGCCACGCTGCTGGCGCTGCATTTGCTGGGAAGCTACATTTACTTCGGCAGGCATCCGTTCTGGAAATATGTGGATGCGACGGCACAAACGCTTTTGATGCCGCTGCGGAAAATTCCGTTGCGCGCGGGCAGGGCGGATTTCGCGCCGGTCGTCGGAATTGCGCTGGCGTTTTTGATTGCCGAGCTGGCGGGACGCGGGCTGGGCTGGCTGTATGCGCGGCTCCCGCTTTGAATATCAGTCCGTCTTCGCCTTTGGAAATTTCGCGGTGACAGTCGCGCCCGATCCCTTTTCACTTTCAATCGAAATCATCCCCCCGTGCAGTTCCATCAGCCGCTTGGCGATGGTCAGTCCAAGGCCAAGCCCCTGCTGCTCCTTTTTTTTGCGGTCAAACTGGATGTAGGCGCCGATGCGGGCGATCTCCTCGGCGGAAAACCCCCGGCCCTTGTCGCTGACGACCAGCGCGACGCCGTTGAACATCCCCGTCAGCGTGACTTGCAGGGGCGATCCCGGCTCCGAAAATTTCAATGCGTTGTGGACAAGCTCGTTCACGACCTTGCTGAAATACCCCTCGGACATCGGCACGGGAACGTCCGCAACATCCAGCGTCAGGTCGCCAGCCCGGCCCGCGTGCATCGCCTGCGCAAGCGCGTTCTTTTTGGCAATCGGCCCGGGATGCTCCGTTTTCCCGATGCGCAGCGCGTTGACATTTTTCGGGTCGGCGGCGATCAGTTCGAGCTGCGCGCAGATCAAAAAGTTTTCGACCAGGCGTTCGAGACGTTCGCTGGACTTGTGGATTTCCTGGCCGATTTCCGCGATGTCCTCCGGCTTGAGCGTCGCGGAGGAATTCGCGAGCAGTTCCGCGTTCGACAAAATGCCGTTGAGCGGCGTGCGCAGTTCGTGCGGCAGCATCAGGCTGATGTTGTCGCGCAGGTGCGCGAGCTTGCGTTCGGCCTCGTCGCGGATCGTCTGCGATTTTTTGAGCCGCGCGTCCACCGCCGCGTAAAGCGCCTCGGTCGTGAACGGTTTCGGTAGATAATCGTCCGCCCCCAGTTCCATGCCGTGCCTCATGCTCGCGCTGTCGGCCAGGCCGGTCATCAGGATGAACGGAATCGCCGCCGTCGGCGCCTCCCCGCGCAACGCCGACAGCGTCAGGTAGCCGTCCACCTTCCCCATGTTGATGTCGCACAGGATGAGGTCGGGCAGTTCCTTGCGCGCCCGTTCGATGCCGTCGGTGCCGTTGGCGGCCTCGATCACTTCAAAGCCGCGCTGCCGGAGCGCAAGCCGCATCATTTCGCGCAACCATTCTTCGTCGTCAATGACCAGGATTTTTTTCACGGTGAGTTGTCCAAAAATGCAGCAGTTGTCATGCCTTTATGCTTGACCAGGACAGGCAATTCCATGAATCGTCGGTCCGAAAAATCAATTCCCCTGCTTCCGCCCGTCGAGCGGAACATAATGGTTCAGCGTCCGCCCGGTGTAAATCTGGCGCGGCCGGTAAATCCGGCTCTTCGGTTCCTCCATGATTTCCTTGTAATTCGCTATCCAGCCCGGCATCCGCCCTATCGCAAATATCACCGGAAACATCTCCACAGGTATGCCCAGCGCCCGCATGATGATGCCGCTGTAAAAATCCACGTTCGGGTAAAGTTTGCGTTCAACAAAGTAGGAATCTTTCAGCGCCGCATCCTCCAAATGCTTGGCAATGTCCAATAACGGGTCACTGATGTGTAATTTGGACAGAACCTCGTCGCACGCCTTCTTGATGATCTTGGCCCGCGGATCGTGGTTTTTATAAACGCGATGCCCGAAGCCCATCAGCTTCTTGCCGCTGTTCTTGTCCTTGGCCGCCGCGATGAATTTCGAGCCGTCGTCCCCGGTCTTGTGTATCTCCTCCAGCATCTCCAGCACCGCCTGGTTCGCGCCGCCGTGCAGCGGCCCCCAAAGCGCGCAAACTCCCGCCGACGTGCTGGCAAAAAGATTCGCCTGGCTCGATGCCACCATGCGCACCGTCGAGGTGGAGCAATTCTGCTCGTGATCCGCGTGCAGCAGGAAAATCAGGTCCAGCGCCTTCACGATCTCCGGCTTCAGCTCATAATCCTCATACGGCGACGAGAAAAGCATGTGCAGGAAATTCGCCGTGTATTTGTAATGCTTCTTGGGATAAATCAGCGGCAGCCCCCGCGACTTGCGGTAGGAATACGCCGCAATCGTCCGCACCTGCGAAATCAGCTTGGCCACGATCACGTCGAACTCCTTCATCTTGCCCCACTGCCACCGCATGATTTTTTCGTCGAAACAGCTCGCCGCGTTGATCATCGCCGAGAGGATCGCCATCGGATGCGCGCCCATCGGAAACCCCTGGAAATGGAACTTCATGTCCTCGTGCAGATACTGATGCTCCGTCAGCAAATCGGAAAACCCCCGCAGTTGCGCGTGCGTCGGCAGCGAGCCGTAAATGATCAGCCAGGCCGTCTCGATGAAAGTGGATTTCTCCGCCATCTCCTCGATCGGAATGCCCCGGTAGCGCAAAATCCCCTTGTCCCCGTCAATGAAAGTGATCGCGCTCGTGCAGGAACCCGTGTTGCCGTAGCCGTCGTCCAGCGTGATGTAGCCCGTGTTTGCCCGCAGCGACGAAACATCCACCGCCTTCTCGCCCTCGCTCCCCTCGACCGTCGGCAGCATGAAAATTTTTCCGTCCAGTTCCAGCTTCGCCTCTTTGTTCATGATTTGTAAATTGTTTGCGACAGTCTGCGTTGAAAGAAAAAAATTGGCAAGCCGCGAAAATGAAAATTTCCGGAATTATGCAGTTGACGGAAGATTGACGCATGAATCTTTGAATCTTCTCCCTCATCCTCATCGTCATCCTCATCCTCATCGTCAAAAAAATCTCCTAAACTGACAATGAGCATGAGGATGAGGAAGAAAAGTCAGATTCCGGTTTTTCAGACACGCCCAGGGATTATGCACTTCACAAACAGGGCATTTGTTTTATCCGCAGATGACGCGGTTTACGCGGATAAAAATCAAGAAAATCTGCGTTCATCCGTGAAATCTGCGGATCCAAAGCACAAAAGTTTGTCATCTGCATAATTCCTACACGCCCTGAAAATAAAATCGCCGGAACGATTTTTTCATTCCGGCGATTGTTGTGTTAAAATGGTTACCGGGCGATGGGCGGGCACTTTCTTTGCAGAATTTGGCTTGTGCCCGAAGTTTCCATCGTCCGGTCTGCATCTGTGTGTGCAGATGCAAATGGTGGGGACATCGCCCTGCGATGTCCGGTCGGCGCAGCGCGCCGACCCCTCCCCGGCTATGTGGACATGAGGGTCATGACCGCGCTCCACGGGCTGTATTGCGTCGAGCCGCCGATGGCCTGGATGCGGACGGAATACACCGTGCCTGCCGTGGTGTTGGGGATGACGATGTTTCGCGTGTTGGGGAATATGCCCAGGTCAATCATCGGGCCGGTCCCAATGGCATATTGCACATGATACGCCTTGGCGTTGGGCACCGCCGGCAGATTGACGCCCAACTGGCCGGGCACCGTGTTGTCCAGGGAAAACACCGGCTGGGCCAGCGGCACGGACGGATATTTTCCCGGAACGATGATGTCAAAACCCGAGGACAGCACATCCGATGCATTCGTCAGCCCGAGGGACTGAATGTATCCGGCGATCTTGCGCATGGCCACTATCACCGCATCACGCGCTTCATTGAACGCGGCGGTGTCAATCTTTCCGCCCACTGCGGACGCCGCGAGCTTG